>NZ_BCPS01000109.1:0-88952 GCF_016586185.1 Paenibacillus sp. EPM92 | reverse complement strand
TCACATGTATTTACATCAGCTATCCACCCCTGCCGCAATTGTCAACCTAGATATAGTGGAAAAAAACATACAATTGATGGCGCAGATTGCAAAGCAAGCAGGCAAGAAGCTTCGTCCGCATATTAAAACGCATAAGATTCCGGCTATCGCCAAAATGCAATTGGAAGCCGGAGCGGCTGGTATTACATGTGCCAAAATCAGTGAAGCTGAAGTCATGGCACAGTACGGTGCGAAGGATATTTTGCTTGCCTTTCCGACTGTCGGAGAAGCTCAGGTGGAACGGATTTTGAATCTTTCGCGTGATTGTTCCGTATCGGTAGCCTTCGACAGCGTTTACGGAGCGGAAAGACTGCATGAAGCCGCTAAAAAGCGCGGTGTAGTGATACCGCTGTATATGATTATCAATACCGGAGACAATCGGGATGGGGTTGCTTCCGAACGAGAGGCATTGGAGCTGGCTCAGAGCATCTCGCTTTTTGATCATGTGCGGCTTAAAGGCATTATGACTCACGAAGGACACGTTAATTTAGCGAAAGACACGGAACAAATCGTTAGAACGGCAACAGCGGCGGGCCGGATGATGGTAGGGATCGCCGACATGCTTCGTCAACATGGTTTCAACATTGAAGAAGTCAGCACGGGCACAACACCTGCATGCCGAGCCGGTGTAGCTGTCGAAGGTGTGACGGAGTGGAGACCCGGGACTTACGTGTTTAACGACGTTCGTGAGATGCAGCTCGCTACGCCGATGGCGGAATGTGCGTTTTCTATTTTGGCTACCGTTGTCAGTCGTCCGGCAGCGGAACGATTGATTCTCGACACGGGCAGCAAATCATTAACGTCGGACATATCCACCTCTCCAGGGTATGGATACATCAAACAAGCTCCATCGGCGGTGATTGAGCGTCTGAGCGAGGAACATGGGATGGTGAAGGTTCATCATACAGAAGATTTACAGATCGGCCAGCGGGTGGAGATCATCCCCAATCACGTGTGTCCGGTAGTTAACCTCATGGACCGGGTATTTGTAGTCCGGAACGATGAAGTCATCGACGAATGGAAAGTGGAGGCCCGCGGGAAAATCATTTAAAAAGATAGAAAGATACATGGAGGAAATATGATGTACGACATTTTGATTCAGGGCGGGCTGGTTGTTGACGGCAGCGGGGCTCCAGGTTATCACGCTGATGTTGCTGTCAAAGACGGATTGATCCGATCCATCGGTATATTAAAAAGCGTTCAAGCGAAGCGGGTGATTCAAGCGGATCAGCTTGTTGTTGCCCCCGGTTTTATCGATATCCACACACATGACGATCTGCATGTTTTAGAAAACCCATATATGGACGTGAAGATTCGGCAAGGGGTAACGACGACGGTTATCGGAAATTGCGGCTTCGGGCTTTACCCTGTGCTGCCGGAAACCCGTCATTATTTTAATAAATACGCAGCAGGACTGTTCGGAGCACCGGAAAAAGGGGAGCTGGGCTATTCGGGGTTAGATGATTTTTTCGCGGAATTCCAAAAGGTTGGAAGCGCCATCAATGTTGCTTCTCTTGTTGCACATGGGGTTATAAGGGTTGCGGTCATGGGATATGATAATCGTAAACCTACGTCTGCCGAGATGGAAAAAATGAAAGGTTTGCTCAGAGACGCTTTGCGCAGTGGAGCTGTCGGCATGTCGATGGGATTAATTTATGCCCCGGGTTTATTCGCCGATACGGAGGAATTGATCGAATTAAGTAAGGTTGTAGCCGAAGAAGGCGGATTTATTGCTTCCCATATGCGGAATGAAGCGAGCTATTTATTGGAATCGATCGAAGAAATGATCACAATTGCGCGTGAAGCGCGCGTGCCTTTGGAAATCTCGCATTTGAAAGCGGTAGGAAATTCTAATTTCGGTAAGGCCCGAAAAGCACTGCATTTAATTGAAAAGGCTAAAATGGAGGGCATCGACATTACATTTGATCAATATCCCTACCATGCAGGCAGTACGACAGCGACGACAATCCTTCCTCCTTGGGCACTCGAAGGTGGACACGGAAAAATGCTGGAGCGGCTGCGAAATGAAGAAACTCGTGCGAAAATCAAAGACAACCTGATCAACGGTATTCCGAATAATGCTTGGGAGAGCATGAGCAACTTGATCGGATGGGAAAATATGATGATTTGCACCGTGGAATCAGACAAGAACAAATCATTGGAAGGCAGCAGCATCAAGGAAATTGCTGAAAAACGGCACATCCCGCCTTTGGATTTGTTTTTGGACTTGCTGGTTGAAGAGGAGGGCCGCATCATTCTCATCATGTTTCAGCAAGATCTGGATGAAATGGAAACCGTCATGCAGCATGAACTGCAAATGTTCGGATCCGACGGCATTCCGCAAAAAGGGAAGAAGGCGCATCGCAGACTGTACGGCACGTTCCCTCAGGTCCTTGGCAAATATGTAAGAGAAAAAAACACCTTGCATTTGGAACGGGCGATTTATAAAATGACCTATCTCCCGTCGAATCGATTGGGTTTATTCGATCGCGGATTGATCCGGCCGGGGATGGTCGCGGATATAACCCTTTTCAATAAAAATACGATTGATGATCATTCGACGTATGCCGAACCCGCGGTCAATCCAAGTGGAATCGAAGCGGTCTTGGTGAACGGGGAAATCGTTCTGGAGAACGGTATCTTTACGGGAATTTATCCAGGTAAGCCATTACGAAGATCACTCTCAAATGACAGATATAAAATTTGACTGTGTACAGGACGTGAACAAAAATGGAAACCAGAATGCTTGGGAGTTCCGAACTGCGAGTTGGTATTTTGGGGATGGGCTGCTGGCAGTTCGGTGGAGATAGCAACAGCTATTGGGGAGACCAGAGTCAAAAAGATGTGGTTGAAGTGGTCAGCATGGCGCTGGATAACGGAATTAATTATTTTGATACGGCGGAGATGTACAATGATGGTGAGAGTGAAAGATCCCTCGGATTGGCGTTAAAGGGAAGGCGGCATAAGGCTATTATCGGCACTAAAATCAAACCTTCGAATACGAAATCCAAGACGTTAAGGGAACATTGCGAAGCAAGTTTGCGGCGCATGCAAACCGATTATATCGATTTGTATATGCTTCACTGGCCGATCAACGCCCAATCGATCTTACATTTTAGCAATGATGAAAGTCTGATAGCCGATCCGCCGACAGTAGAAGAAGTATTCCATACGTTAAAGGAACTGCAGCAAGAAGGCAAGGTTCGTTACATCGGCATCAGCAATCATGGAATAGAACAGATGGAAGAAGTCAGGAAAACCGGCGTACAAGTTGTTGCGAACCAGTTAATTTACAATCTGATCTGCAGAGCAGTCGAGACCGAGATTCTTCCGTACTGCGCTGACCATCGAATCGGTGTCATTGGTTATATGGGTTTGCATCAGGGCATTTTATCCGGAAAATATCGTTCGCTTAACGACATTCCGCAAGGGCGGGCACGATCCAGACATTTTCATTATAGCCGAGATCAAGGCTGCCGCCATGGCGAAGAAGGCGCGGAAATCGAATTGCAGCAAGCGCTGAATCATATTCAAGAGCTTGCGAACGATCTAGGCGTATCCGTCAGCACATTGTCTTTGGCGTGGGCGTTATCGAATCCGAAAGTCGCGACGACAATTTGCGGATGCCGCGACGTGCGGCAGTTAAAATCAAACTTGGAAGCGGCTTCGTATCTTTTGTCGCCTGTAGTTCGCGATCAGCTAAATGTAATTACAGCTCCGTTGTTGCATAAATTGGGTGATAATCCCGATTATTTTGAGAACAGCGGCAACCGTCGTATTCGATAATTTATACGATCCAAGAAATCAGTAGGAGGAAAAAAACATGGGAAACATAGAAGATCGTTTAAAAAGCCTAAATATTGAATTGCCTGAACCGGCGGCACCCGCAGCCATTTATATACCGGCTGTGACGGTTAACAACTTGGTTTATACATCGGGCAATGATTGCCGTAAAGATGGTAAACTGATATATATGGGTAAAGTGGGCAGCGATCTGTCGGTTGAGCAGGGGCAACAAGCTGCCCGCCAGACAATGATCAATCTCTTAGCCGTTCTTAAGAATCATATTGGGGATTTGGATCGCGTGGAACGAATCGTGAAATTGTTGGGGTTTGTCAATAGCGCACCGGGTTTTGTGGAACAGCCTTATGTCATTAATGGCGCCTCCTCCTTACTTGAAGAAATTTTTGGGGATGCCGGCAAGCATGCAAGATCCGCGATAGGCGCTCCGGAACTGCCTTTTAATACGCCGGTTGAGATTGAAATGATTGTTCAGCTTAAGTCGTAAAAAAGGGACAAAAAAACCAGTAAAACAAAGGTTTTAGCCGACTACAGCAGATGTTATCGGAAATGGGTTTAACAAAGGATATTGGATTGAAACTGTTATAGTCTACCGCAAGCAAAGAACCCGAACGATTGAGTTTTCAATCGTTCGGGTTCTTATGCTTCCAAGCGGAATGCTGGAGGTTTTTGGTGTGGTCGCACGGGCGCACCCATCGGCGGCGTTGTCCGCCCAACAACTTTACCTTTACCGGAATAACCAAACGATCCATGGCGTGCCGCACAGCGTGATGAACGAGGCCAGCATCATCGAAACCATCGCAATGGAGCCGGAGACGGGACTATATTCCAACGCTTGGCGTATGCCGGCCGAGTGAGCGCTGGTTCCCAGGAGGACGCCGCGCGAGACGGGACTTTGAAAGTGGAACCACTTGATGATCAGCGGACCGACGAGGATGCCGAGCAATCCGGTAATCAACGTAGCAAGCGCGGTGACGGACGTAATGCCGCCGGTCATGTGGGAGACGGCAAGGGCGACGGGTGTCGTTGCGGAACGCGGGGCGAGGCTGGAGACGAGCTCCGCACGTAAGCCGAACAGGTGGGCGAGACCGGCCGATGTGACGATGGCGGCGAGGGAACCGCAGCTTACGCTTGCGGCGATGACATAAGCATGGTTTCGAAGCACGTCGAGATGCTTGTATAAGAGGACGGAGAGCGCGATGGTAGCGGGTTCCATCATGCCGGTGAGCCATTCGCCTCCTTTGTTGTAGCTTTCGAAAGACACGCCGGCGATTTCGACGAGCGCAATGACGGCAACCGGCGTAACGAGCAGCGGAGTTAAATACAGCTTAGGATACAGGCCATAAATTCGTCTGGACACCCAATAAATCGCAACAGTACAACCCAGCCATAAGATCGCTTCCATCACTCGACCTGTCTTTCTTTCCGGGCGGACAGCTGCTGGCCGATGAAACCGCTGCAAATCATGACGGCAAGCAGGCTAATGGCGATGATGACGACGATGGCGATACCGTGATCCGCCAGCAAGCTTTTGTAATCGATGATGCCTACGAAGGCGGGAATAAAAAACAGTAACATTTCGGCAAGCAGCCATTGGGAGCCCAATTCGATCCACTCCAGGCGAATGATCTTACACTTCAGAAGCGCGAACAACATTCCAATCCCCACGATACTGCCCGGCACCGGGAAGCCAAGCCATTGGACGATGACGTCCGCTATTTGGGCAATTACAACAAAAAACAACACCTGCACGCCTGTGATCAACCATGACTTCATGGATCGCACCCCTTCCGCCACTGATTACAGCGAGTATACAAAAAGGAGTTCCATATGTAAAATGAATATATAGAATCAAATTCATTCCATTTATTTATGGTTGGAAGAGGGGGATGCCGATGGAGTTGCGTCACTTGCAATACATCGCAGAAATCGTGCGGTGCAACAACTTTACCAGAGCTGCAGAAAATCTGAATGTTACGCAACCGACCATAAGCAAAATGATCCAAAATTTAGAGAAAGAATTGAATGCGGACATCTTTGTCCGGAGCGGAAGACAGATCCAATTGACGGATGTGGGCGAAGCGATCTTGCAGCATTCCGGTCCGATTCTGCAAATGTTCGAAAGTTTAAAAACGGAAATCAATGACCTGACCTTCTTGAACAAGGGCAGCATTCGAATCGGCTTACCGCCCATGGCCGGATCGAGTTTCTTCCCGGACGTGATTAAAAAATTCCAGGATCGTTACCCGGGGATCACGATGAAGATGGTCGAAGACGGCGCGAGCAAGATCGAGAGAAGCATCGAAGAAGGCTTGCTGGACGTAGGCATATTGTTATGGCCGGTCGATCAGGCGGTATTCGATTCATTTCCGATCGTGAGGGATCAGTTAAAGGTCGTGATGCATCCCGCACACCGGTTAGCGGACCGGGAGCGAATCGAGCTGGCCGAACTGGAACTGGAGCGGTTTATATTTTTTAACAGCCATTTCGCCATGCATGACCGGATCAAGAACGCATGCCGTTCGGCGGGCTTCGTTCCCCGCATCGTATCCGAAAGCTCCCAGTGGGATTTAATCAGGGAGATGGTAAGAGCCGACCTCGGCATCGCGTTTCTACCGGGCACCATTTGCCGATTATTAGATCCGAATAAAGTGAAAGCGATTTCCCTGGTCAGTCCGGAAATTCCGTGGCAGCCCGTGATGGCCTGGAGACGGGAAGGGTATCAATCGTTGGCCGCAAGAGAATGGATCGCGTTCACGAAACAAATATTTGCCGAGCCCACTTGATTTTCCATACATTTTTTGTAAACATAAGACTCAAAAAAGGAGTGATTGGATGAAAGCGCTAGTTCATGAAGGGAAGAGCGGGTTGGAAGGTTTATCCATTCGGGAGATGGAAGAGCTGCAGCCCAAGGCGGGAGAAGTAAGGGTCAAAATAAGAACGGCGGGGCTGAACCATCGGGATCTTTTTGTCCTGGAACGTCATAAGCCGACAGATCCGCCGCTCATTATCGGTTCAGACGGCGCCGGTATTATCGATGCCGTCGGCGAAGGCGTGACGCATGTCCAAGCCGGTGACGAGGTGATGATTAACCCGGGTCTCGGATGGAAGGTAAACAGCGATGCGCCTCCCGAGGGCTTTGAAATTCTCGGCTTGCCGACGCACGGCACCTTTGCGGAGAAGGTCATCGTGCCCGGCGACAATGTCGCCCCTAAACCTCGATTTTTAACATGGGAAGAAGCCGGCGTGCTGTCATTGGCTGCGCTCACAGCGTATCGCGCATTGTTTACGAGAGCCCGTATCCAGCCCGGCATGAAGGTGCTGATCCCGGGTATCGGCGGCGGGGCCGCCACGTTTCTACTTCAATTTGCTAAAGCGGCGGGCGCTACCGTGTATGTAACCTCCCGCTCGCAGGAGAAATGCAGGAAAGCCCTGGAATACGGCGCCGACCGGGCGATCGACAGCCATGAAGATTGGGGCGCGGCGCTTGACGGAGCGAAGGTGGATGTCGTCATTGAAAGCGTCGGCGCGGCGACGTTTCACAAGTCGCTTGAACGGCTGCGCCTGGGAGGCACCATAGTGACGTTCGGAGCTTCTGCGGGAGATGTCGTCCAACTCAACTTGCGCGACTTCTTCTATGGACATCATAATTTGCTGGGGACGACGCTGGGAAGCGGAGAAGAGTACCGGGATATGATCAAGTTTATTGAATCCCATCAAATCAAACCCGTGCTGGATCGGGTCGTACCGTTAGAGCAATATGCGCAGGCGTTCGAGCGGATGGAGCGCGCGGCGCAATTAGGCAAAATCGGATTTTATATAGGTTTCGGCGGCCAATAGACGGGCTTGGTTTTTCCTTCATTTGTATGAACATACAAAAAATATAGCCTGTTATGGTAAATTTGTTATATGAAAATATATTTCTTTCTTCGTATTGAGGCTGTATACTTCAAATCACAGTCAGGCTGTAAGCGTTTCCCTTTGTCGATTTCACTCTTTTTGAACAACGAATCTCAAGGAGGAATGGCCATGTATCGCTTACCGAACGGAGAAGAAATTTTCATCATCGACGCGCACATTGCATTATGGGATGGCAGTCAAGAGAACCAATTGAACGTTCAAGGGGATCAGTTCATCAGTTGTTTTTACGATTATCACAAAAACCTGAGCCCGAAAGAGCATCTTTGGCCGAAGGACAAATTTCTGAAATATGAGGCAGGCACGTTGATCGAAGATGTGTTTGTCAAAGGGTACAGCGACATGGCGATCTTCCAGCCGGTGTATTTGAAAGAGTTCTACAAGAACGGCTTCGGCGACTTCGATGCCAACGAGGCGCTTGCGCAGCAATATCCGGGGCGGTTCATCTGTAACGGAACGTTCGATCCGCGCCATGGAGAGCGAGGCCTGGAGCAGCTTGAGAAGGATTACGAGAAATACAAGTGGTCCGGCATCAAGCTGTATACGGCGGACTGGTACAAGGATTCGAAAGGGTATAAATTATCCGACGACTGGTCTTATCGCTACCTCGAGAAGTGCGTCCAGCTTGGGATCAAGAACATCCACGTGCATAAGGGGCCGACGATCACCCCGCTGAACCGGGATGCGTTCGATGTCGCCGATATCGACGATGCTGCAAGCGCCTTCCAGGATTTGAACTTTATCGTGGAGCACGTCGGACTTCCCCGGTTGGAGGATTTCTGCTGGATCGCGACGCAAGAGAAGAACGTGTACGGGGCCTTGGCGGTTGCGATCCCGTTCATCCATACGCGTCCCCGCTATTTCGCGGAAATCATCAGCGAGCTGCTGTACTGGATCGGCGAAGACCGGATTCTGTTCGGAAGCGACTATGCGATATGGGAGCCGGGCTGGCTGATCGAGAAGTTCATCGCCATGGAGCTGCCGGAAGATATTCAGAAAGAAACCGGTGCGACGCTCGATCTGAAGGTCAAGAAGAAAATCCTCGGGGAAAATGCGGCCAGATTGTACAACATCGACATCGAGAGCCAGAAGGAGAAACTGCGCCATTGCGAACTGGCGAAGATGATCGCGAGCGCTAATAAAATCGCGTAAGCTTCTTTACAACAGCTCACTCACAGGAGGTGCATGCTATGTTGATGACCAAGGAACAGCAGGTATACAAGCAGCTCGTTAAGGTATATGATCCGGAGCTTGATCAGCCCTTAACCGAATTGGGGTTTATCGATCATACGAAGATCCATGACGATCAAGTGGAAGTCGTATTCCGTTTGCCGACCTATTGGTGCTCCCCCAACTTCGCTTTCATCATGGCGGAAGATATCCGGACCTGTGTCTCCCGATTGGAATGGGTCCGGGAGGTCAAAGTAAATTTGATCGACCACTGTGCTTCCGACGAAATCAATCAAGGGGTTTCGAAGGGGAAGCGCTTCAGCGAATCCACGAGTCAGTTCGGGGCATCCGATGGAGATCTTGACGAGCTTCGGAGGACATTCCAAATCAAAGCGTTCTATGCCCGGGAGGAAAAGCTGATCAAGCATTTATTGGCTGCAGGCTGGTCGAATGAAGCGATCCTTGCGATGACTTTGGAGCAGCTGCATGAGCTCCCGCTCTCGGAAGAGGGAAGCGGCATGCGAGAGGCATATTTGGAGAAGAAAGCGCAGCTCCACCATTCCGGCGTTCAGGCGTTTACAACTCCGGAAGGGGATGCTTTGACGCTGGAAGGATTCTCGGATTACTTATTGGGCGCCAAAAGGACAAGATTAAGCATGGAATTTAACGGCCACTATTGCCGCGGTCTGCTAGAGGCCCGTTACGATTTGGAAGCCACAGGCACGGAGATGTCATAAGCAGTGCAGTTCCATATGCTATCGGGAATGTTCATACATTCTTGATCATCATAAACAAAACACATTCAAAAGGATCGGTGATGAAGATGAGTAAAAAGGTGCTTATTCTAACTGGTGATGCCGTAGATTGCCTGGAAGTTTTCTATCCCTACTATCGCTTGTTGGAGGAGCAAATCGACGTGACGATTGCTTCGCCTACGAAAAAGAAGCTTCAAACGGTTTGTCACGATTTCCTTCCGCAAATGGAAACCTTCACGGAATTGGTCGCCTATAAAATCGATTCGCATGCTTCCGTCGACGACATTAACGCAGCCGATTTCGATGCGCTGATTATCCCGGGCGGACGCGCGCCGGAATACATCCGCATGAACAAAAATGTACAAGAAATTACGGCCCATTTCCTGCAGGAGAACAAGCCGATGGGCGTCATTTGCCACGGTCAACTGGTGTTGACGACCGTGCGCGAGCATATTCAAGGCCGCTCGATGACCGCTTATACTTGCTGCCGTCCGGAAGTGGAAGCGGCGGGAGCCCATTATGTCGAGCAGATGCTTGTCGTTGACGGCAACCTGGTAACGGGTCATGCATGGCCGGATCTGCCGGGATTTATGAGAGAATTCCTCAATCTGTTGAATGTGAACGAGAAAGTAACGGTGTAATCGTTGTTCGAGCAGCTGGTTACACGTGATTGTTGACCTGGAACCAGTGCACTCTGGCTTGATACCGGAGTGTGCTGGTTTTTCCCATTTATCACTTTTGAGAAGGTTGGGTGATTCGTCTGCAATTATTACCGGAATTAGCCAAGAAGATTATCCATGAAGTGGAATCGGTCATGACCGAGCAGCTGATTGTTGTAGGCGGTCAGGGGATCATTATCGCATCAACGGACAAAAACCGAATTGGCTCTTTTCATGAAGGTGCGACGATTGTCATGAAGTCGGGTCATAAGCTGTACATTTCCGATGAGGATGCGAAGCGGTTAAAAGGGGTGAAGCCGGGAATCAATTTGCCGATTTATTACAACAAAAAGGTGATAGGCGTCATTGGCATCACAGGTACTCCTTCTGTTGTTGAGCCTTACGCGGAGCTGCTTCGGAGAATGACCGAGCTCATTATTAGAGAGGCCCAGCAGAAAGAGAAGGAGGAGTGGGAAACAAGGGGGCTTGAAGCCTTTTTTTACGAGTGGATTCATATCCAGGACGTGGATCAGGAGTTTATCGACCGAGGCCAAATCCTGGGGGTTTCCGTTGAGATTCCGTATATTTGCGTCCTTTTCCAAGTGGATGTCCATCACCGCGACGAGGTGCTGCGAGAAGCGCAGCCGCTGATGACCGACTTTTTTCAAAGAAGTTTTGAACGCGATCCGACCGATTTTTTCATTCGCTGGGGCAACGGCCAATTCATTCTGATCAAAAATGCCAAAAATAATAATTCGCCAACAAAGCTTTCCCGGGAATTGGCAAAATGGCATCAATATTTTAAAAAGCATTACGGCATTAATTTAGCCGTCGGCGTGGGCAAGACCTTCGAGCCTTTCAAAATGAATCATACGTACAACGAAGCGAAGAAAGCGTTGAAGGTGGCTCAAAAGCATCATGAAATCGTTTATTATGAAAATTTATTGCTCGATATCGTGTTAGAGGAGATCAGCGCAAAAACGAGGCAAGAGTTTATCGACCGGATTTTATCGGAAATTCAATCGGATCAAGAGCTTCTTGAGACGATCCATATTTATTATAAGCATCAATTGTCCATTAAAGATAGCGCCGATGCGCTTCATATTCACATCAATACGCTTCACTACCGCCTAAACCAGATCAAAGAGCTTACGGGCATTAATCCCAAATGTCCGGAAGGCATTACGTTATTTTTAATCGCACTTTCTTTATTAAAATTGGATAATCATTCAATAAATCAGGATCCGAATTGAAAATCTTTGTATGTTCGCACATAGTTATTTCAACGGGCAATTTCTATAATGGTGATAACGAAAGGGGGACTTCTCGTGATTACGGAAGCGATCAGAAGTCAGCTTATAGAAATTGTCGGAAGCGCCCAGTATCATGACTCGAATGAAGCGAAACTATCTTATTCGTATGATGCGACGCCGAACTACCAGGCGCTCCCTGACGCCGTCATCATGCCTAAGAACAGGGAACAAATCCAGGCGGTATTAAAAATATGCAATCAGCATACAATTCCGATTGTTCCAAGAGGCTCCGGCACCAATTTAAGTGCCGGTACATGTCCAACCCAAGGCGGCATTGTCCTTGTGTTCAATCATATGAATCGAATTTTGGAGATTGACGAAGAGAATTTGACCGTTACGGTTCAACCGGGCGTCATTACGAAGAAATTAATCGAAGCCGTGGAGGCAAGGGGCTTATTTTATCCCCCGGACCCAAGCTCGATGAAAATCTCAACCATCGGCGGCAACATTAATGAATGCTCGGGAGGGCTTCGAGGTTTAAAATACGGCGTCACGAAGGACTATGTCCTTGGGCTGGAAATCGTTCTGCCGAACGGAGATTGTATGCGAACGGGCGGGAAATCGCCCAAGGATGTGGCAGGATATGATCTAACGAAGCTGTTTGTCGGCTCCGAGGGGACGCTAGGCGTCGTAACGGAAGCGACGCTAAAGCTCATTCCCATTCCGGAAACGAAAAAAACGATGCTTGCGCTTTTTGAAGATCTCGACGCAGCGGCCAGTACGGTGTCGGCGATTATTTCAAACCGGATTATCCCGGCCACGCTCGAATTTCTTGATCAGCCTACGTGTAAAGTCGTCGAGGATTTCGCCAAGGTCGGTTTACCGACAGATGTGAATGCGGTGCTGCTCATTGAGCAGGACGGACCGCCTGAAGTCGTGGAAAGGGACATGGAACGAATCGCTCAAATTTGCAAGGACGGACATGCGAGATCCGTGAAGATCGCCCAGTCGAAGGCGGAAGCCGAGGCATTAAGTACGGCAAGGCGGGCGGCGTTATCCGCGCTTGCGCGGCTGAGGCCTACGACGATTCTGGAGGATGCGACGGTCCCTCGATCGAAAATTAGCGAAATGGTGCGTGCCATTAATCAGATTGCAGAAAAGTATCAGGTAACGATCTGTACATTCGGTCATGCCGGTGACGGAAACTTGCACCCCACCTGCCTGACGGATGGAAGAAACAAGGAAGAGATGCACCTGGTCGAACAAGCGTTCGATGAAATTTTCCGGAAAGCGATCGAGCTGGGGGGTACCATTACCGGAGAGCACGGGGTTGGCGAGATGAAGCTGCCTTATTTATCGTTAAAGGTTGGAGAGGAAGGCGTAGCAGCGATGAAGGCGATCAAACAAGCTTTTGATCCGAACGGAATCATGAATCCCGGAAAAATGTTCGCAAGAGATGCCCGCAAAAGAGTGGTGATTAACGGATGAATCAGCAGGTGCAGAGTGAGATTCGACAGGGCTTTAAAGAACGGCTGGATTACGACGAGCTAATGAATTGTATGAGATGCGGCTTCTGCCTGCCGACGTGTCCGACCTATGGCCAAACCGATCAATATGAAGCGGCGTCTCCGCGCGGCCGGATCGCGCTAATGAAGGGGGTTGTCGACGGGGTCATTGAACCGGACGATGATGTGGAGAAGCAGCTGAACCTCTGCCTCGGCTGCCGGGCTTGCGAGCCGGTTTGTCCGTCCGGCGTGAAATACGGTCATCTGCTTGAGGAAGCCCGGGACGTGATTCAACAAAAGAAAAAGCATAGCATGCACGTGAAGGTGATACGGGGGCTTGTGTTTAAACAATTGTTCCCGCGCAAAGACCGGCTCAAACGCCTGCATTATTTTCTTAGGTTTTATCAAAAGAGCGGTCTGCAGCGCGTCGTTCAAAAAAGCAAATTGTTACGAATAATGCCTGGGAATATCGCGGAGCTTGAACGAACGCTACCGCCGATTGCCAGCGTCAGCGCGTTGAGCAACCGTCCTACCCATATCCCTGCCGAAGGACAAGCAAGGAAGAAGGTCGCTTTCTTCTCCGGTTGTCTGATGGATACGATGTTTATGGAGACTAACGATGCCACGATGAAGCTGCTTCAGAAGGCAGGCTGCGATATCGTGATTCCTCCCGGCCAAGGCTGCTGCGGCGCCTTGCACGCACACGGCGGAGAGAAAGATATGGCCAAACAGTTAGCCAAGGCCAACATCGTGGCCTTCGAATCGCTGGATGTCGATTATATCGTGTTGAATGCGGGCGGGTGCGGCGCCTTATTGGTTGAATATGACCACTTGTTGAAGGATGAAGAGCAGTGGAGAGATCGAGCCGAAGCATTTGCCCGCAAAGTGAGGGATTTTTCCGAGATTCTTGTTGAGCTTCAATTTGCCGAAAGAGGACTTTCGCTGCCGGAGCAAGTCATTACGTATCAGGACTCCTGCCATCTGCGGAATGTCATGGGCACAGCCAGTGCGCCACGGACATTACTGGCTTCCATTAAAGGCGTTCACTATCAGGAGATGGAAGAGGCGGATCATTGCTGCGGATCGGCCGGGGTCTATAACATAACGGAGAAAGAAATGTCAATGCAAATCCTGGACTATAAGATGGAAAAGGTCAACAAAGCACGTGCGCAAACGATCGTAACGGCCAACCCGGGCTGTCTGTTGCAGATGAAACTCGGCATTATTCGCGAGGGAGCGGAGGAGAGAATGAGAGCCGTGCATCTGGCCGACCTGCTGCTCGAAGCGGTGGACAATTCAAGCGTTTCCTGATGGTTCTTTCTACAGAAATTATCCAATGTTCGGCATTGTTTTTTATATAGATGCACATTTCATTCGGTTATGGCCATAACTATACTTGTAAGTAAGCATTGGGAACGAACATCATGCGATTCATGCGTTTCAGGGTGGAAGGGACGAAAGAGAACTTCCGCCTTTGTTCTATTGTAAGCGTTTCCTTTTGCTAACACCTTTCAAGGAGGAATGGCTATGTATCGCTTACCGAACGGAGAAGAAATTTTCATCATCGACGCGCACATTGCATTATGGGACGGCAGCCAGGAGAACCAATTGAACGTTCAAGGGGATCAGTTCATCAGCTGTTTTTACGATTATCACAAAAACTTGAGCCCGAAAGAGCATCTCTGGCCGAAGGACAAATTTCTGAAATATGAGGCAGGCACGTTGATCGAAGATGTGTTTGTCAAAGGGTACAGCGACATGGCGATCTTCCAGCCGGTGTATTTAAAAGAGTTCTACAAGAACGGCTTCGGCGACTTCGATGCCAACGAGGCGCTTGCGCAGCAATATCCGGGGCGGTTCATCTGTAACGGAACGTTCGATCCGCGCCATGGAGAGCGAGGCCTGGAGCAGCTTGAGAAGGATTACGAGAAATACAAGTGGTCCGGCATCAAACTGTATACGGCCGACTGGTACAAGGATTCGAAAGGGTATAAATTATCCGACGACTGGTCTTATCGCTACCTCGAGAAGTGCGTCCAGCTTGGGATCAAGAACATCCACGTGCATAAGGGGCCGACGATCACCCCGCTGAACCGGGATGCGTTCGACGTCGCCGATGTCGACGATGTTGCAAGCGCTTTCCGGGATTTGAACTTTATCGTGGAGCACGTCGGACTTCCCCGGTTGGAGGATTTCTGCTGGATCGCGACGCAAGAGAAGAACGTGTATGGGGCCTTGGCGGTTGCGCTCCCGTTCATCCATACGCGTCCCCGCTATTTCGCGGAAATCATCAGCGAGCTGCTGTACTGGATCGGCGAAGACCGGATTCTGTTCGGAAGCGACTATGCGATATGGGAGCCGGGCTGGCTGATCGAGAAGTTCATCGCCATGGAGCTGCCGGAAGATATTCAGAAAGAAACCGGTGCGACGCTCGATCTGAAGGTGAAGAAGAAAATCCTCGGGGAAAATGCGGCCAGATTGTACAACATCGACATCGAGAGCCAGAAGGAAAAGCTGCGCCATTGTGAACTGGCGAAGATGATCGCGAGCGCTAATAAAATTGCGTAAGTCTTATTTGATTCATCATTATGAATGATGATGGGGTGATGATATGCCGGCACGGATCGCATTAGCGGTCGTGGTCGCAGTTTTGGCAGGCGTGTGGACTTCCTTGAGCATCATGTGGGGATGGGTTACGTTTGCGGCCTTCGTATCATGGGCATGCTTTTTTGCCGCAGGCGGCGGAGGGAAAGGATTGCAAACGACGTTGATTACGAACTTTAGCGGTGTCGTTTGGGGGTTCCTGATCATCCAGTTTTCGAATGTCATCACCTCTTCCGCAGGTTTGGAATCAACCGTCGCCTTAGGTGTGGCGTTAGGCATCGTTGCCGGCGTCATGTGTCTGGTATCGAAGGCCGCTATTTTATCGTACGTCCCGGGCGTATTTCTTGGAACGGCCACCTACTTCGGAACCGGATTAAATTTTACGGGCAGTGCCGTTGGGTTAATCGTGGGCGCCCTTCTAGGCTACGTCTCGGCGAAAGGCAGCGAGCTGCTGACAGCCAAACCAAAGGTACAAGCGGAATCGAATAGAAATGTAGCCGGGCAGCCGTAATCGGTTATTGATTACAGACGCGGGGTTGTCCCAAGCCATATTCCTGGCTTTGGGAACAGCCCCTATTTATGGTTCAACGCGCTGTTCAATCCAGTTTGCCGCCGCTTCCATGAACTCATCGGAATCGTTCAAGAACTCCGTGCGCACATAATCAAGCCCTAGACGACAAGCCGCGCGCCGGTTCCCGTCCTTGTATAAAGAGGGGCAAGCGATAAGGCATATAATCGCTCCGCATTCATCTTCACGATTTGGCTTACCGCCTCTTCTACTAGAGGCTCCGTATGCTTGCAGGCGACGAAGGTTTGAATGCCAAGATGAGCCAAACGGCGCTCCAACGCAGATGCCTGCCTCAGCGTAACGCTCCCTAGAGGGTCGTTGATGCCGATGCTCCGATAACGATCCATTCCTTCTAGTAACCGTGCAGACGATGGCGGATTGCCGTTAAAATATAGGTATAGAATGCTTCCAGTTCATCGATGGATTCAACGATGCCATAGGCGAATAAGAGCAAGGCTCTCATTTCTTCTCACTTCCATGGATCCATTCGCTGGCCTTTCAGAAAGCTCTGGAGGCGGGCGTCGGTATGCTGGAATTCGATTTGCGCCTGACGAAGGACAACGTTGTCGTTGTGATTCATGATGAGACCGTGGATCGTACGACAAACGGCTCGGGTCCGGTCGGCGATTACACCTGGGCGGAGCTGAGACAATTGGACGCCGGCGGATGGTTCGGCAAAGTGTTCGAGGGCCTGAAAATACCAAGCTTCGAGGAACTATGCGATTTGATCGAACCTTATCCGGAGCTGCTGCTGAACGTGGAGGTGAAGTCAAGCCCTCATGCCAAACAAGTGGTGGATCAAGCCATGGGGATGCTGAAGGAACGCGGGTACTTACCCCGCTGTGTATTCACCTGCTTCGACGCAGCCGTCATTGCTTATCTTCATGATACGTACAACGTGAAGACACAAGGCTTCATGGCGGACGAGATGTACAATTTCGACCCGGGCGAACAGGGGACTTATTCGAAAATGTGGGCGATTGCCTTCCCGATGCGCTTGTTGACCGCCAAGAGAGTGAAGGCTTTTCAAGAAAAGGGGCTTCTTCCCTGGTGCTATTGCCCCGATACGGAGGAGCAGGTGGCATATGCGCTCGATTGCGGGGTCACGCTTCTGACTTGCAATAATCCATTGCCTGCAATACGCAGACTTCAAGAGATTAGATAACGGTAAAGGGATGGAAAAAAATCACAATTGCAGCAAGGCGATGAGCCTTGTTATATAGCGGATATCCGCTTCCATCAGTTCAATGGCATTATCAAAGCTGGCTTCCACAAAGGATGAAAGTCCGTGCTCTCCCTTGATCCGTTTCCCTAATTCCCAAAGCTGCTTCTGCTGTTCCAGCTGCGATAAATTATGGCGAAGCACGGCAAGCGCATCATCCTTAGGGAGCATATGGATTCATGCTAATCCCAAAGTAAAGTCGGATTTTGCCGAATGAGGAGGGGTGCTCAGTGAATGAAGCAGCAGTTCATTGAAATGGACTCTTCCAGCATCCGTGATCGCGTAAATTTTGCGAAGCCGCGCACCTGTACGCTCTTCCGCCTCAGCCGCAATAAGGCCTTCCTCCTCCATCTTGTTCAGCGCTTAATAGATCGAGCCTGAGAGAATGTTCGCCCGGATCATGCGGCAGTGTCAATGGTTCAATCACAAATATATGGATAACCCGGTAAACACCGCTTCGAAGAACTTTGGCCCATCTTCATGCAGCAACATATTGACACCCAAAATTCGTATGTGTTATATAGAAATAAGGATTAGCACTCTGATGATTGGAGTGCTAATCGTTAGCCGTGTTAAGTATTTCATGATTTATATAGGGAAAGGGGACCTGATCGTGGCCAAAAAACAGTTTAAAGCAGAATCGAAACGATTACTGGAAATGATGATTAATTCCATCTATACACAGAGAGAAATATTTTTGAGAGAGCTCATTTCGAATGCCAGTGACGCCATTGACAAAATATACTACAAAGCATTAACCGATGATCAATTGGTATTTAACAAAGAAGATTACTACATCAAAGTAACGGCGGATAAGGCAAACCGAACATTAACCATCTCCGATACGGGGATTGGTATGACGCAGGAGGAGCTTGAGAATAACCTGGGGGTTATTGCCAAGAGCGGCTCACTGGCATTCAAGAAAGAAAATGAATTGAAAGACGGGCACAATATCATCGGTCAATTTGGGGTTGGATTTTATTCGGCTTTTATGGTGGCCGATGTCGTTACGGTCATCAGCAAAGCTCTTGGCAGCGATGAGGCTTTCAAGTGGGAATCCAGGGGTGCGGACGGATATACCATTGTGCCGTGCGAGAAAGACGCGGTAGGTACGGACATTATTTTGAAAATTAAAGAGAACACCGAAGAGGATCAATATGATGAGTATCTGGAAGAGTACCGGCTCAAAGCGATTATCAAAAAATACTCTGATTTCATCAGATACCCCATCAAGATGGATCTGAAAGGCCGGAGACCTACAGAAGGCAGCGAAAATGAATTCGAGGATTATTACGAAGAACAAACCGTGAATAGTATGGTCCCGATTTGGAGAAAAAATAAGAACGAGCTTACAGCTGCAGATTATGACAATTTTTATACGGAAAAACGGTATGGTTTCGATAAGCCGCTTAAGCATATCCATATTAGTGCCGACGGTGCTGTGGTCTACCAGGCCATCCTCTATATCCCGGAGAATCCGCCGTTCGACTATTACACGAAGGAATATGAGAAGGGGCTAGAGCTTTATTCCAACGGCGTGCTGATCATGAATAAATGCTCCGATTTGCTTCCTGACTATTTCAGCTTTGTCAAAGGGATGGTAGATTCCGAAGATTTATCGCTGAACATTTCGAGGGAGATGCTGCAGCATGACAGACAATTAAGTCTGATCGCCAAGAACATTAAGAACAAAATCAAAAGTCAACTGCAAAGCTTGTTGAACGATGAAAGAGAGAAATACGAGCAATTTTATAAATCGTTTGGCAGACAATTGAAATATGGGGTATACAGCGATTACGGAGCAAATAAAGAAGTGCTGCAGGACCTCTTGATGTTCTACTCCTCCAAGGAGAAGAAGCTGGTCACCCTGGATGAATACGTATCGAGAATGCCTGAGGATCAAAAGTACATCTACTATGCTTCCGGCGAATCGCTTGAAAGAATTGAGAAGCTCCCGCAAACCGAGCTGGTAGCCGATAAGGGCTATGAAATCCTGTACTTTACCGATGATATCGATGAGTTCGCCATCAAAATGATCATGACCTATAAAGATAAACAATTCAGGTCGGTATCGAGCGGTGACTTAGGCATTGAATCCGAAGCTAATGAAAATCAAGCCGATGCAGAAGAGAACGATAACAAGGACCTCTTTGCACATATGAAAGATATTCTGAAGGACAAAGTGAAGCATGTCAAAGCGTCTAAGAGACTGAAAACTCATCCGGTATGCCTGTCTACGGAGGGTGAGCTAACGATAGAAATGGAAAAAATATTGAAGGCCATGCCTAACGCCCAAGATGTAAAAGCGGACAAGGTCTTGGAAATTAACGTCAATCACGAGGTATTTCAATCCTTAAAAGCCGCATATGAACAAGATAAAGAGAAACTGAATCTATACACCAACCTGTTATACAATCAGGCACTCCTGATCGAAGGCTTGCCGATTCAGGATCCCGTAGAATTCACCAATGATATTTGCAAAATCATGGTTTGATACGGTAATTAAATCAGCAACGAAAGTAACCCGATACTGGCGCAAGCCGGTACGGGTTATTTGTCTTTTACAGCAATGATAAAAAATGCTTGAAATTTACAAAATCCAAAGTATAATTATAGGAATAATGATGAAATATATCTGAATTTTGTCTACCGGATCACTGGAGACACAATATGGCCGTTGGCGTATTGTGTCTTTTTTGCTATTTGGCAGACAGCTTACTCGGTTTGCAAGCTGCGGTGCCGGACCATTTTTATTCTCGGAGGGGGATTATATGAAGCTGCATTTCTCCTGGTTTACACCGACCAACGGAGACGGAGAACGGATCGGATTGAAGAAACCGGAGAGGGAACCGAACCTGAATTATATCGTCGAAGTGGCGAGGGCTTCGGAAAGAGCCGGGTTTGACGGGATTTTAATTCCGGTAGGAACTCCATTCCTGGATTCCTGGATGGTCGGGTCGGCTGTCGTTCATCATACCTCTACCATCCGTCCGTTAATCGCGATCCGTCCGGGTTTTATCGCGCCTTCGCTTTCCGCCAAAATGGCTGCAACGCTGGACCGGTTCAGCGGCGGAAGAATTGACATTAATATTGTCACCGGAGGCTCGCCCAGCGAGCTCGGGCAGGACGGCGATTTCCTTCCCCATGATAAGAGATATGAACGAACGGAAGATTTTATGGAGGTGTTGTGGAAGCTCTGGGAAGAAGAGAAGACAGATTATGAGGGGCCTTATTTCTCCTTAAAGGATGCTCAGCTCGTCCCCCGCAATATTCAATCCAAAATACCTGCCTATTTTGGCGGGTCTTCGGATGCGGGCAAGGAGGCGGCCGCCCGATACGGCGACGTCTACTTGCAATGGGGGGAAGATGCCCGGGAGGTGGCCGAACAAATCGAGGATGTCCGTTCAAGGGCCGGCAAGTATGGAAGAACGCTGGAGTTTGGCATCCGCATTCATGTTATTGTCCGGGACACAGAGAAGGAAGCGTGGGAAGCCGCCGACAAGCTCGTTTCCGACATTGACCCGTCGGTCGAGCTAAGAATGAGCGAGTATTACCGGGAGGCCGATTCGGTGGCCCAGCAGAGAATGAACCGGCTGCTGCAAGGGGATTACCGGTTCGGCAAGCACAAATGGGCAGGCATCGGCCGCGTTCGCAAAGGGGCGGGTACGGCCGTCGTGGGAAATCCTGAACAGGTCAGGGAAGGCTTGCAGGAGTATATCGACATCGGCGTCACGCATTTTATTCTTTCCGGGTTCCCCCATTTGGAAGAAGCCGAACGGGTCGGGCAATTATTGCTGCCGCAATTCAGAAATCAACGAGTGGGCAACGTCAGTTTGGCATAATGAAAGGGGAGTCCGGTGTGACACTGACACGAGGCGAACGCTTTATTCAAAGCCTTAGAGATGAACGAAACGTTTGGATAGACGGGCAGCGTCTGGACGATGTGACGGCACACCCGTCGTTCCAGGGCACGTTAACGACGATCAAGCATTTGTTTGACATGTTGGACGACAAGCAAATTCAAGCGCAAATCGGGTTCCGAAATGCCGAAACCGGTACTTATGCTCATCATGCATTTTTGGTGCCTGCAAACCGGGAGGATTTGAAAAGGCGGCGTGCCGCGTTTTCCTACTGGGCGACCGAGACCCACGGCGTGATGAGCCGCTTGTCCGAATTTGCCCGTTCATTGGTGACGGGCTGGTATGCGGCGCGGCACGAGTTCACTTCGCTGGATCCGCATTTCGCCGATAAAATATCGCGGTATTACGAACAGGCGAGGGATCAGGATTTATTTCTGACGACTGCGCTGCTCGACCCGCAGATCGACCGGACCAAAAGCGCGGGCGAGCACCGGAATCCCGATTCCGTGCTGCGTATTGTCAAAGAAACGGAGGAAGGGGTGGTCGTCCGGGGAGCCAAGATGATTGCAACAGCCGGCCCCTACGCCCATGATTTCCTCGTTTATCCGTACTATCGGCTAAAAGAAACCGAGCGGGAATACGCCCATTTCCTGATTGTTCCCGCTAATCTCCCCGGTTTGCACATCATATGCAGAGAATCCTTCGCCTCCCTTAGCGGCGGCGATCATCCGCTAAGTGAAAAATATGATGAGATGGACGCCGTTTTGTTTTTTGACGATGTGCTGGTTCCTTGGGAGCGCGTTTTTCTGAAGGGAGACATCGACGGAGTCTGGAAGCTGCGCATGAACCGGACCGCCGGGGCGCTCGCGTTCCATCAAACCGTCGTTAGACTGCTGGCGAAGCTGGAGTTTGTCACAGGGGTGTCGGTTGCAGTCGCCCAATCGATCGGAGCCGACAGTTACCAGCATGTTCAGGAAAAGCTGGGAGAGCTGGTTATTCAGGTGGAAAGCATCAAGGGGCTCCTGCTCGCTTCCGAAATTCAAAGCAGCCGCACCGATGCAGGAATTGAGCTTCCTTCGCTGGGGCCGATTGAAACAGCCAGAAATTTGGGCGCTTGGTATTATCCCCGGGCTTTGGATATTCTGCAATTGATCGGGGCGGGCGGCTTCATGCAGGTTCCGTCCAAGCTGGAGGATCTGAACGGACCGCTCGGAGACATGATGAAGACTTACTATGCGGGCAAACAGCTCGATGCGGATCATAAAGTGCGCTTGTTCAAGCTGGCGTGGGATTTGGTCGGGAGTCCGCTCGGCTCCCGTCATGAACTGTACGAACGGTTCTATGCGGGCGATCCGGTACGCACTTATGCCAATCAATATGTAAACGCCGATAAATCCGAGTTGGAGAGTCGGATGCGGACATTCCGGCAAACTCATTATGGAAAGGAGGCGGAATCCGATGAATCGACAATCGCCGGGCAGCAGCTATCGCGCACGACTTTATGACGGAAGAAAGGTGTGGGTGAATGGCAGGGATGTAGCGGATGTTCCGAATCATCCCGCTTTTAAGGGAACGGTGGACACCGTCGCTTCTCTGATCGATCTGCAGGAGCAGCCGGAAACCCGGGATGCTTTGACCTTTACCAGCCCGGCTACCGGCAAACGGGTGAACGCGGCCTTTCTCGTTCCCTACGGCAAGGAAGATATTCTGCACCGCCATGAGGCTTTTCGGATATGGTCGGACGCGACCTTCGGGATGATGAGCCGGATATCTGAATATTCCCGGTCTCTGCTGACCGGATGGTATGCAAGCCGAAACCGGCTGGGAGGGGCTTCGGACCATTTTGCA
This sequence comes from Paenibacillus sp. EPM92, assembly GCF_016586185.1. Taxonomy (NCBI): domain Bacteria; kingdom Bacillati; phylum Bacillota; class Bacilli; order Caryophanales; family Paenibacillaceae; genus Paenibacillus; species Paenibacillus sp. EPM92. The sequence goes on along the minus strand of NZ_BCPS01000109.1, from coordinate 65,750 downwards.
GATAAAATCACCCGTTACTTTGAACAGAGCAGAGACTTGGACTGGATGTCCACCACAGCATTTCACGATCCGCAAATAGACCGTTCCAAGGGACCTTCCGATTCCCCCGACCCGGACGCCTACTTGCGGATCGTGAAAGAGACGAGCGACGGCATCTGGGTCAGAGGCGCCAAGATGGTGGCCACAGCCGCCCCCTATGTGGATGAAATTTTCATTTACCCGTTCCATCGAAGATCGTCCGAAGACTTGCTCTACTCGTCCATGTTTGCCGTTTCGGCCGGCGCTCCCGGACTTCATCTCGTATGCCGGGAGCCGTTCGCTTCGGAACAACCGGAAGAACACCCGCTCAGCTCCAGGTATGACGAGATGGATGCTGTCCTTATTTTCGATGATGTGTTTGTTCCTTGGGAACGGGTCTTTATCAAGAACGATCCTGAAGCGATCTGGAAGATGAGGATGGATCCGGCCGTAGTCGCCTTAAGCCAGCATCAAACGGTAGTCCGGTTGATCAGCAAGCTGGAATTTGTAACGGCGGTCGGCCATGAAGTCGCAACAACCATCGGGGTCACGCATCATCTGCATGTTCAGGAAAAGCTGGGCGAGCTGCTGGTACAGCTGAGCACGATCAAGTCGCTTCTTGCCGTCTCCGAAGAACTGGCGAAGCCGGACGCTGATACCGGAGTATGGCTTCCGGCCATCGAGCCTCTAACGACCGCCCGCAATTTGGGCAGCCGTTACTATCCGCGGGCGATCGGTATTTTGCAGCATATATGTGCCGGCGGCTTGATGCAAACGCCTTCCACGCTTGCGGAGCTGGACGGTCCGCTAGGTCCGCTGCTGCAAAAATATTACCGCGGAGCGTCCAGCCCTGCGAAAGAACGCGTGAGGCTGTTCAAGCTGGCATGGGATTTGATCGCGAGTCCTCTAGGCTCCCGCCACGAGCTTTATGAGATTTTTTACTCCGGCGATCCGGTGCGGGCTTATGCGGCGCAGTATTTGGGGTATGACCAGACAAGGCTCACGGACCCGGTTTGGAAGCTGATCGGCCAGCCCCTGAATGAGGTGAGCGCAAGATGAGTATGCAGTTTTCTGTCTGGGGCTCGAATATTGCCGGCGGATTTCTCCGTTCCGGAATCGAGCAGGATAAGGAAGCAAGCTTCGCTTATAACCTGAAGCTCGCCCAGCTTGCCGACCGTCTCGGCTACCATGCAATTTTGCTGCCCGTTCGTTATATTGGCGGTATAGGCGGGGGAGATTCTACCAACGGTCAACTCGACCCGGTCACGCTGGCTGCGGCGTTGGCCGCCGCTACCACCCAAATTCGGTTCATCAGCGCCGTGCTGCCGGGGTTTATTCCGCCGGTAACCTTGGCCAAGATGGGGGCGACCATTGACCATATCAGCTCGGGCCGATGGCATGTAAACCTGGTAACCGGCTGGTTTCAGGAAGAGCAGGAGATGTTCGGCGTACCTTGGATTGCGCATGAGGAGCGCTATTCACGCTCGGAAGAGTATATTGAAATTTTGAAGGGGCTTTGGCAGCAAGAAGCGTTTACCTTCGACGGCCGTTATTACAAAATCAAGGAAGGAAGACTCCGGCCTGCCCCCTATCAACAACCCTACCCCGCCATATTTCAGGGAGGCAACTCCCCAGCGGCCCGCAGTATGGCCGGCCGGTTATCCGATTGGTATTTCATTAACGGTGCGCCGCTGGATGAAATCAAGGAGCAGATTAGAGAGGTTCGGGAAATCGCCTCCTCCTACGGCAGAACGGTCCGATTTGCCGTCAATGCGTTCGTCATCGCAAGAGCAACGGAACAGGAGGCGCAGGAAGAATACCGGTTGATCCTCGAGCAAGCCGATCATGCCGCTGTTCGGGGTTTTCAGGAAAAGGCGAAGGGCGCCAAAGGAATGTGGGGCAATGCCTCGACGGTCAGCGACTTTGTCGCCAATAACGAAGGCTTCCGCACGGGGCTGGTCGGCTCCTACAGCCAGATCGCGCAAAAGATCAGGGAGCTTGAGAGCGCGGGCGTTCACATGCTGCTGAGCGCATTTCGGTTTCCGCTGGAAGAAGTTGTTCGTTTTCATGATTACGTATTGCCGCTTACGTCATTTATCAAACAAGGGATGGATGCCCGATGATTACATTAAAAGAGGTCAGTAAAACGTATCGAACGAAAGATGGCGATTTCTCAGCTCTCGTTCCCGTGTCTCTGGAGGTGGGGGAGGGGGAAATATTCGGAATTATCGGGCAAAGCGGCGCCGGGAAATCGACGATTTTGCGGATGATGAATTTGCTTGAGAAGCCGTCTACCGGGTCGGTCATTGTAAACGGCCAGAATCTCTCGCAATGTACGCCGAGGGAGCTTCGCGTGGCAAGAAGATGGATCGGGATGATCTTTCAGCATTTTTATTTGCTTCAAAACCGGACAGCAGCGGACAATATTGCGTTCCCCCTGGAAATTTCCGGCATGACCAAAAAGGACCGCGAAAAGCGGGTAAAGGAATGCCTGGAGATCGTCGGGCTTGAAGATAAAGCCTTCTCCTATCCGGCCCAGCTAAGCGGTGGACAAAAGCAGAGGGTGGCTATCGCGCGGGCATTGGCTACCGAGCCCAAGGTTTTATTATGCGACGAACCGACTTCAGCGCTCGATCCTCAAACGACCGGCAGCATCCTCGAATTTATTCGCGACATTAATAAGCGTTTCGGCATGACGATCGTGCTGGTCTCCCATGACATGGAGGTGGTCAAGCAGGTTTGCGGAAAAATCGCTGTCGTGGAGAAGGGAAGCCTTATCGAAACGCTGGATTTGGGAAGAAGGGACCAGCAACCAAAGACGGAAATCGCCAGGCTGCTGCTTGGAAGCCGTCCTGAAGTGTTGAAAGGAGTCGGTGCGTATGTTTGACAATCTGTTCTCCTTAGCACCGGAAATCGGGCATGCCATCGCAGAAACCGGGCTTATGCTGCTCATTTCTGTAAGTGCTGCCGTTCTGATCGGCATACCTATTGGTGTTTTTCTGTATTTTACCGGCAGCGGACAAATTTATGAGCGGCCGGCGCTGTTTCGAATCACGAATTATGTGGTGAATACGATCAGATCGCTGCCGTTCATCATTTTGCTTGTAGCTCTTATTCCGATTACAAGAACGATTGTCGGAACGACGATTGGCCCGGTAGCGGCAACCGTTCCTTTATCCATCGTCTCAATTGCCTATCTGTCCAGATTGGTGGAGCAATCGCTGCGCGAAATCCCTAAAGGAATTATTGAAGCGGCGCTGGGCATGGGCGCGACGCCCCTTCAGATTACGTGGAAGGTCGTGCTGGCCGAAGCCCGTTCGGGAATCCTGTCGGGAATTACGATTACGACAATAAGTCTTTTATCCTACACGGCGATGGCGGGCATTGTAGGCGGCGGCGGCATAGGCGACCTGGCGATCCGGTTCGGTTACTACCGGTTTCAGACGGACGTCATGATTTTTACAGTCATTTTATTGATTGTGTTCGTTCATATCATTCAATTTACGGGAAATACGCTGGTCAAACGATTAGATAAAAGATAGGAGAGCATGTCTATGAAAAAAACTTTGTCCTTGCTCATAACCCTTATATTATTCACCCTGATGCTGGCCGCATGCGGTCAAGAGAAGGCGCCGGAACCATCGGCCGATTCGAAGACGGGCGGCAGCAGCCAACCATCAAGCCCAAGCAAACCTTCAGATGAAAAGAAAGAAATCACCTTTGGAGCGACTGCCGGTCCCTACAGCGATCAAATTAAACTAGGCATCCAGCCCATTCTTGAAAAGAAAGGCTACAAAGTGAAAATCGTCGAGTTCAACGACTATATTCAGCCTAATTTGTCCTTAGCTGACGGCTCCTTGGACGCTAATGTGTTCCAGCATATTATCTATTTGAAAAATTTTGCTACCGACCGGAAGCTGGATTTGATCGACTTGGACAAAGTGCCCACTGCGCCTATCGGCATTTATTCCAGGAAGCATAAATCGTTAGACGAAGTCACTGAGAATTCGAAGGTTGCGCTGCCGAACGATCCGGCCAACCAGGCGCGGGCGTTAGTGATGATGGAGCAATTCGGGTGGATCAAGCTGAAGGATGGTTACGATCCGATCAAGGTTTCCGAAAAAGACGTTGCCGAGTACATAAAGAAAATCAAGCTTCTGCCGATTGAAGCCGCCCAGCTGCCGCGGTCGTTGGATGATGCCGACTATTCGTTTATTAACGGAAATTTTGCTTTAGCTTCCGGACTATCTTTAACCGAGGCGCTGGGTTTGGAGAAAACGCCGGATCAATACATGAACCTCATAGCAATCAAAGCCGCCGACAAGGATAAAACGTTTGTTAAGGACATCCTGGAAGCCTACAAATCGGCAGAATTTAAACAGGTGACGGAAACCAAGTTTCAAGGCTTCGTCAAACCCGATTACCAAAAATAAAGAAGCCTACTGAAGCCGGCGCACCCATCAAATTTCAATTTCCCGGGCTTTAATATTGGCCTTGGGACCTAATATTTCCGGGTCAAACTCCCGCAAAGGCAAACCTTTCGCAATACGCAGCGGCCAATCATGGTTGGCGAGAGCCCCCTTGCCCAAAGTAATGACATCGGCTTCGCCGCTGGCGAGCAATTGCTCGGCTTTCTCAGGGTTCTCGAGGTGGCCGTTGGCGATAACAGGGGCGGTGCCATACTTCTTGGCAAGGGCGGCTAGCGAAAGCTCCGTGCCTTCGAAGGCGGGCCGGGTCGCATCGTACTCGGTTACGTGAATATAATCCAGGCCGGCTTTAGACAGGCTGGAAAAAATAATTTCGGCATCTTTTTCGCCACCTGCCCATTTATGCTGGTAATCGCTGACTTTTCCTTGGGAAATACGGATTCCTACGACCAAATCATTCCCGACCGCTTGCCGGACCGCTTGCGAGACCTCAACCAGAAGACGAACCCGGTTTTCTGTTGATCCCCCGTACTCATCCGTACGCTGATTCATGTAATCGGTCAAAAACTCATCAAGCAAATAGCCGTTGGCCCCATGGATCTCTACACCGTCGAAACCCGCTGCTTTGGCTCGTTTGGCCGCAGCTGTAAAACCTTCTACGACATCCTGGATGTCTGCTTGGGTCATCGGCCTGGGAGCGGCGTACGGACCTTCTCCGATATAGAACGGGAGCTGTTCGCCTTTAGCGCGTGTGTTCGAGGGGGCGATGAGCTCTTTTTTGTACGTATTTCCTTGACTCTGGGCGCCGGCATGCATCAATTGGATGATGATTTTGGCCCCGGCTTGATGAACGGCGTCGGTTACTTTTTGCCAGGCCGCGACATGCTTCTCATTCGCAATCCCTGACTGGTTGAAATAACCTTGGCTGTAAGCTTCATCGGGATAGGCGCCTTCCGTGATCAAAAATCCAAATCCGCCCTTAGCAAAGCTTTCGTAATATTTCAGCATCATATCTGACGCTTGGCCGTCGGCTGATGCGCTGATTCGGGTCATTGGGGCTAAACCTATCCGATTTTTCAACGGCATTGCGCCAATCTGGAATTCAGCAAGCAGGGACGGATATTTACCGGTTTGAGCTGATGTTGTCAAGTTTGCAATCTCCTTTTCAATAGGCCTTGAGGTGTTTGTAGTGGGTATTTTTATCGTATTCCCCATTTATTTACGCAATATGCTCCCCGCTAAAATGAAGAATGCGGGATATAGGGGGCGGGGCCACCGAAAGAAGAAACAGCCCTCCGCAGGAGCGAAGGGCTTGGATAACCTGTCGTGCACAGGTCTCAATCCCATGCAGCAAACTTGATGCAGACCGGCTTGGACACTTCCAGAACAGGCCCGGCAGGGAGAAGCTTCCCTGTTTCCGCATCCCGGTTAAACGTTACGATGTTGTTGGAATCCCGGTTGGCCGCCAGCAAGAACCGTCCGTCCGGCGAAAGCGCGAAGTTGCGCGGATGTCCGCCGAGCGTGGAGGCATGCTCAACTAAAGCGAGCTTCCCCGTGAACGGATCGATCGCATAAACCGCGATGCTGTCATGTCCGCGGTTGGAGCCATACAGGAATTTGCCGTCGGGAGAAATGTGGATATCGGCGCATGCATTGTCTCCTTCGTAAGCGTCAGGCAGCGTAGAGACGGTCTGGATTTCATGCAGCGCCCCTTGCTCCTGATCATACGAGAATCCGGTGATGGTTGCGTTGAGCTCATTGATTACGTATCCGTAAGGCAACTGCGGATGAAACGCAAAGTGCCGCGGGCCTGACCCGGGCGCAATCCGGACTTCCCCGTGAGGAATCAGCCGGCGGGCCGGGACATCCAGCTTATAGATCATGAGTCGATCCAAGCCCAGGTCGGAAGCGACGGCAAAGCGGTTGGAGCGGTCAACGAAGACGGAGTGCGCACGCGGCCGGTCCTGTACGGGCAGGATGCTTGCCCCTTTGTGCTGATGGATGTCAGCCGTCGGCCCCACCCGTCCGTCCTCCATCACCGGAGACAGACCGATCATGCCGCCGTGATAGCTCGACACCATGATGCACTGGCGGGTATGATCCAAGGTGATATGGCAAGTCGGGGACGGCACCGTCAGCTCCTTGTTTAACAACGATAACGTTCCGGTGGAAGGGTCGATATCATAAGCGGCGGCAGCCCCGCAGCGCTGGCCCTTAGCGTCCGTCCCCTCGGTTATGGCGTACAGCTTCAAGCGGTCTTGATCCACATCCAGAAAAGTCGGGTTTTGCAGCCCGGAAGCTTGATCGACGATCTCGAGACTTCCGGTATCTGTATCGAACCTGCAGGCGTATAGCCCGGGATTAGCGGAGTCCGCATAGGACCCGATGAAAGCGAGGACCTTCTTCTTCTTCTCCATCGAAACTCACCCTCCGGTTCATTCTGTCATATACGCATTATCGCAAATCCGCATGCGGCTGGCAAATGAGCTCCAGCGGCTGTTGACCGTACTATTATTACCGGATAATCGTTTCATCTGGTATAATGGAATGAAGTTACACGCGGGGCTTCATTCATCTTCATCCTGGGAGGGATCGATCGCATGGATTCAATCGTCTTCAGTCAGCTTGCCCTTAACCGGAGCCGCACGCTGGCGGTTGTGGCCGAATTATCGGAAAAGACGGCGGATGTGGTGCCGAACGGATTCAACAACAACATCCGCTGGCATTTGGGGCATATTCTGACGACCCAAGAACGGCTCGCTTTCCGCTTGCTCGGAGAACCGCTTGAGCTGCCGGAGGAGCTGACGAGCTTGTTCGTCAACGGCACGAAGCCGGCCGACTGGCAAACCTCGCCGCCGGATCTTGCGGCCTTGCGCCAACTTCTGGAGGAACAGCCCGAACGGCACCGTCAGCGCCTTCAAGGGCGGCTGAATGACAAGCTTACGGTAGCTTTTAAGGAGTTCACCCGCCTGGATGAAGTGCTGGTGTTCAGTATCGGCCACGAGGCGACCCATGCCGGTTACATCATGGCTCTGAAGAAAGCGGTAGCCGCTCAGTCGTAGCGGACCATACAAAAAGCCCGATGGAATGTCACGTACATTCCATCGGGCTTTTGTTTGCCGCACGCAAGTTTTTGCGGCAGGCTACTTCCAAGGCAGCAGCTTGTTCTCCAGCCACTGCAGGCTGCGGTTGAACAGGAGGCCGAGCAGCGATAACACCACGACGCCGACCATGAGCTTGGTCGTAATCATCAGGTTGCCGTAGTGCAGGATCATCGAGCCGATGCCCTGCTTGGCCGCAATCATTTCCGCGGCGACGAGCAGCAGCAGGGACGTGCCGGCCGCCAGCTTGAGCCCGGCAAAAATGACCGGCAGCGCGCCGGGAAGAATGACCTTGCGGATCACGTTCATATGGTTGGAGCCGAAGCTGACCGCCGCTTTAATCAGGATCGGATCGACATTCTTCACACCCGAGAATGTGTTGATGACGACGGGGAAGAAGACGCCGAGCGCGATAATGGTCACCTTCGGCAGCTCGCCGATGCCGAGCCAAAGTACGATCAGCGGCAGAAGGGCGATCTTCGGGATCGGATACAGGGAGAACAGGATGGGGGTTCCCATCGCCTCCGCCCAGCGGGAAAAGCCGAGCAGCAGTCCGATCACAATGCCGATGGACGCGCCAAGCAAGTAGCCGAGCACGATACGGTACAGGCTGGCGCCCGTGTTTTGCAGCAAATCGCCTTGAGTCAGCAGTTCCCAGCCCGCCGCAACGATTCCCGTCGGTGAAGGCAGGAACAAAGGGGAGACCCATTCCAACCGGCAAACAATTTCCCAAATTATGAGCAGCGCGGCAATCCCGGCCACGGAGGCGTAGCCGGGAACCTTCTGCTCCAGAAACGCCACCCGGTTTTTAATATGTTTTCTCGTTTCTCCCACTTGACTAACCCTCCTTCAGCGCGTCCTGGGCGTCATGCCGGATCAGGTTCCAAATTTGTTTGACGTAATCGTCGAATTGAATCCGGTATTGCTCATCGTCCCGGCCTGTTTTCGGCATGTCGATTCGAATGATTTCCTTGATTCGTCCGGGATGACGGGAAAGCACGATCACGCGGTCGGCCAGATAAACGGCTTCCTGGATATTATGGGTGACGTACAGCGTGCTCAATCTCGTGCGGTTCCAGATGGTGAGCAGCTCCTCCTGCATCAGGGTGCGGGTCTGCGCATCCAAAGCGGAGAACGGCTCGTCCATGAGCAGCAGATCCGGTTCGATGGCAAGCGCCCTCGCAATGCCTGCGCGCTGCCTCATACCGCCGGAGAGCTGCTTAGGATAGGCCTGCTCGAAGCCGGTCAGCCCTACCATGTCGAGGTAGTACTGGCCCTTTTCCTTCAGCTCGCTTTTGCCCAGCCCCATTTCTTCCAGGCCGTACACCACATTCTCGAACACCGTACGCCAGGGGAACAGGGCGATCTCCTGAAACACGATCCCAAGACGCGGATCGTTCTGCTCCGCGGACAGTCCTTCGAAATAAACGCTTCCATCGGTGGGGGACAGCAATCCCCCCACGATGTTCAGCAACGTTGACTTCCCGCAGCCGCTAGGGCCGACCAGGACGACGAATTCCTCCCGGTCGATGGCGAAGTCGATCTGGCTGAGGGCGGTGACGTCCCGCCCTTTTTTGTCCCGAAACGTTTTGGTGACTCCGTCGACGACGACTCTCATGCTGTCCTCACTTTCCTACGGTTTTCAATGCTTCGTCAAGCAATTCCGTATTGACGATGGTTTTGTAGTCCACCGCTTGTTCGATCATTTTAGTTTTCAAGTACCACTCGACCTGAGTTTTGATGTCTTCGGCCAAGAGCTTTCCGTCACGGTCCATGTAAGGCAGACCGAGCTTGATGTTGTCGGCAGGCTGATCGGTGTATTTGGCAATGATGCTGATGACTTCGTCATAGTTAGCGCCCGGTTGAGGTTTGCCGTCCTTTTGCACGAGCACTGCATCGTAGTAGTAGCGGGACGCTTTGACGTACGCCTTCATGAAGCGAACGGCTGCGTCACGATTGTCCGCGAATTTCTGCGAGAAGAAGAGACCGGACGTCTGGTATTCGATTTCGTCGCCCACCTGCGCAATGACTTTCCCATAGCCTTCCTTCACAACGGCTGTAATATTAGGCTCGTTGAGGAGCACGGCGTCCACCTGTTTGCTCTTCAGTGTTTCCATCATCGCGCTCACTTTGCCGAGCGGCACGAGTTCTACGTCGGCCAGTGTCAGGCCGTACTTTTCCAGCAGACGTCCGGCCATGTAATGGAACGTAGAGCCGGTTTGGGTAATACCGATCTTTTTGCCCTTCAAATCCTGGATGGAAGCTACCGGAGAATCTTTGTGTACCAGTAAAGCGGAAGAGGAATAGCCTTTCTGCTCTCTTCCTTTATCCGCGACGATGAGCAGCTTCTGGCCCCCGGCGATCATATTGTAAAGACTTGCGGTAATTCCCGTAGCGCCCACGTCCACGCTTCCCGATGCGGTAGCAACGGCGATCGGCTGGGCCGCTTCAAACCACCGTGGACTCGCTTCGATTCCTTCTTCTTTGAAGAAGCCTTTTTCCATGGCGATAAACAGTGGAGCGGAGCTGGTCAGTTTCAGCATCCCGATCTCCAGTTTGACGGGTTTGACTTCCGCCTTTGATGCGGAGCCCGCCGCCTGGGGAGCTTCTTCTTTTTTGCCGCAAGCCCCTAGAACCGCAACCATGACCAGCATGGCCGCAAGTAGCAGTGCGAAGTTCTTTTTCATTTTGTACCCTCCTGAATGCGATTTAAACTGCGAAATTTACATGATTCGACACTTCGGAGAAGGAATCCTTCTGTAAAATAATTCCTTCAACAGTTTGTCATAATATTGGATTTGAACAGGTCTTGGAAGCATAGTGTACACGAATACCCGCACCATAACTCAATTTAATACGGAAGTGATGAAAACTAGCTTGAGATAAGGGAAATTGGCCACATGAAAAATAACGCTATGCCCTTCGTGCAGCTGAGCATGAACCGGGGACACCTTATTATTCCAATTGAAGGGTGAAAGGAGTCCGGACGGGCCTCTTTTTCTTTTGAAAGATCATGCCGGGTGCAGCATGTAAGCGAGCCCGGAAGACAAGCCGTTCACTGCTGGTTTTTAACATTTCATGCTTTTAATTTAACACTTCACGCACAGAGCTATCACAGAAAGCTCAAATCCATGTAAAGTTTTATTAAAGCGCTTACATTAATTCTAAGGGGGCTTTCGACATGAACATACCTAAACAACTGGAAAACCGCGCAATAGCCAAAGTGCAATCCGCCGCTGTAGAGATCGGCAAGCTCTTGGAAGGACACGCATGGTCCGAACGGTCAGAGGATATTCGGGTATTATTGGACCAGTTGCTTCAAAATGATGAATACTTCCTGGTCGTCGAGCATCACGGACTATCCGTTCTGCATACAAACCGGCTGCGCGAGGGGACGGTCTTCAATGATGTCGTTGGCTTGGCGGCTGCGCAAACGGACAAGCCGTTAGCTCAAATTTACCACCGTAACACCGGTGAGGTTATATTGGATGTTTCGACTCCTGTGAACATTCCGGGGGCGGGAGCTTCGCCTTATAATTTGCGGCTGGGTGTGATCGTGCAATCCTTATCTTTTCAGGCAACCTGGTACACCGTTTACAGTATTCCATTGCTGATTGCTTTAGGCGGCCTCGGGCTGGCCGATTCGTGGGGGGAACGCGCCGGGGCGGGCCTTCTTGTGCTGGCGGCGTTCGCCGGGACGGGCTTGTATTTTCATCGAACGGTGCTTCAAAGCTTGAAGAGCTGGATGGGCCGCATGAAAGCCATTTCTTCCGGCAAGCTGATGCCCGCTGCGGCAGGCTCCAGGCGCAATGAGCTCGGACAAGTTTCGTTTGAGATCAACAAAATTGTGATAGGGATGAGAGCGATCTTGTCCGACATGAAGGAGGCTTCCTCCACCGTGAATAAGATCGGGTCCGAGCAGGCCGACGAAATTCGGCAGCTGCTGTCTTCGGCTGAGCAGCTGGTAGCGAGCATGCAGGAAGTGAGCGCGGGAGCGAATGACCAGCTGCAGCTCATCGAACTTAACGGCAGCCGGATGCAGCAGATTCACGACAGAGTCAGCCGGGCCGGTCAAGACATGGAGCTTTCGGGCAAGATATCCGAGGAGGCCCGGACATCGTCGCATGCCGGGCTGGAGAAGACGCTGGAATTGCGCAATGACATGAATGACCTGCAGGAAACGAGCAAGCGGAGCGTGAGCTCGATGGAAGAGCTGGAGCGGCAATTGCAAGAAATGAGAGAGTTCATCTTGTACATGCGTGAAATTGCCGAACAGACGAACCTGCTCGCGCTGAACGCCGCGATTGAGGCTGCGAGGGCCGGCGAAGAAGGCAGAGGATTCGGGGTCGTTGCCGGCGAAGTGAGGAAGCTTGCCGTTACATCCAATGAGGTAGCGGAACGCGCGATCGGGCTGACGCACAATATGGCGCTGAAATCGAAAGAAGCCGCGGATGCGGTGAAAGCGGAACGGCTTGCCGTAGAACGGGGAATCCGAAGGATTGGCCAATTGAGCGATATGATTCGCCTTGTGGCCGACAAGTGCCGCCTGACTGCGGAGCAAGCGTCCGCGCATTCTGCGGAGATGCGTGAAATTCAGCTTGGGCTTCATTCGATGGAAAGCAGCATGCAGGCGATTCGGGATATTTCTCAACAGTTCACTGCGTCCGCCCAAGCGATGGCGAGCAGCGGAGAACGGCATCACATGGCTACCGAGCTTATTGCGCAGCAAGCGGATTTGCTCAAAAGCATTTCCGGAAATCTGCAGAAAATTACCGGCCGGTTTGTGATGGAATCCTGAAGCCGCCCGCTGTAAGCGAGTGGATCGAAGCGTACGGCGGGATGAGGCCCCGCGTCAGGACCGCGGGCGGTTGGCCCGCAAGAAATAGTTGGACGATGCTTGGGGATCGTGTTATTCTTTGTACATAATTGAATCATTTGCTCGGGTAGATGTCGAACGGGAGGCTAGCCATGCCGGCGTTCGGCGAACAGGGAAGTCCGGTGAGAATCCGGCACGGTCGCGCCACTGTAAGCGGGGAGCGGCTTCCATGATGTCACTGTCCTTCAGTTGGTTTAGGGGGGGCGGTTGGGATGACGGAAGTCCGGCTTCGATCCGCAAGTCAGGATATCTGTCTAACCCGAGAACACCGTCGCCTACGCGAAATTAGGAGAAGGGGGAACGGCAATCCGTCAGGAACGTAATATTGCCTGCAGGTTCATGCGTATCGGCATCCCTTCATAGAGAAGGGGTGCTTTTTTAGTTTAAGGAAGGTCAGTTTCAAGAGAGGGGAATAGGACAACAGATGAAGAGTAACAGATGGATCAACAAGATAAGCATGGTCCTGCTAAGCTGGTGCTTGCTCATATCCATGCTTGGCGGGCTGGCGCCTGCGTATGCGGATGGAGCGGGGAGAGGGCTTGTCACGGTTCCTCAGGCTATAGACGATGCGGCCGGCTACATCCTGGATGCGAATGGAGGCGCGCTTTCCGATTGGGATGCTTATGCGCTGGCTGCAGCCGGGAAGCAGGTGCCGGCTTCGTATTTATCATCCGTCCGCGAGCAGCTTCAGCAGAACGGCGGACGTTACAGCAAGGTAACGGACTATGCCCGGATTGCGTTAGGCGTAAAGTCGGCCGGAGGAAACCCCGAGCAGATCGCGGCCGGGTCGAGTTCGTACAATCTTATTGAGGGCATTTATAACAGCGATGTGCTGACTGCCCAGGGAACGAACGGCGCGATTTATGCGCTGCTGGCCTTGAGCGGCGATGCTTATCACATTCCGTTAACCGCGAAGTGGAATCCCGATAAAATCGTGGCATGGCTGCTCGCGCAGCAAAATGCGGACGGCGGATGGCCGCTTGGGGCCGGAGGGCCGAGCAGCATCGACATTACAGCGTCTGCTGTGAACGCCCTGGCCGCTCATACCGCGCACACCGGTGTCCGGCCGGCGATGGACCGCGGCATTCAATGGCTGTCCTCGCAGCAATTAGCGAACGGCGGATTTTCGGAGTATGGGGAAAATGCGGAAAGCACCGCACAGGTCATTCTCGCGTTGTCCGCTGCCGGACTCGACGCGCGCAGTTCAGGCTTCGCGAAGGCGAACGGCAACCCGCTTACCTATTTATTCGGTTACCGGCAAGGCGACGGCGGATTTGCCCATGTGGCCGGCGGTTCTTCCGACGGATGGGCCACGGTGCAATCGCTTGTGGCGCTGGCGGCCTTCCATACGGCTGTCAACGGTGACAGCGGATCGTATGAGGCGATCCTGACCACAGGGGGCGGAGCGCCTGCCGCAGCTCGCGTGACGGTTCATGTGGAAGGCCCCGCCGGTACGATCGCCGAAGGCTCCGCCGTTGCGGGGACTGCCTATGAGGCTGTGGCTCAAGTGCTGCATGCGCAGGGGGTTCCTTTTCAAGAGAGCGACGGCCATTTCATTCATACGATCAACGGAATTTCCGGTAAAAGCGACTACAGCACCTGGTGGTGGTACAATGTCAAACGCCAGGGCTCCTGGGATTATGCCCGCACGAATAACCTGGGCATGGCTGACTACTCCCTGCGTAACGGCGATGACATTTATTTGTACTATACAGGCATAAGTACCGCATTGGTGGATTCGATTAAGGTGGAGCCGGCGATGCCGGTTGAAGGCCAGGCAGTAACGGTTCAGGTCTATCGGTCGGTATGGGATTATGACGTTACAAGGGACGAGGTCGTCACGGTTGCCGCCAGCGTTTATGTAGAATTGGGCGGACGTAAGGTGGAGACGGACGCAAACGGATACGCGTTGTTCCCGTCCGGCTTGCCCGGCGGCACCTATCAAGCGGTTGTAACAGGCTATCAAGACGGGCTTGCGCCGAAGATCGTCAAGGATTCCAAGACGATTCAGGTCGGAACGGCGGCGATTCAAATTGAAGGAGCTTCAGGCACTTATGCCGAAGGGAAGGCGAGTTCTCCGAATTTGCTGGAAAGCGTTGTGCGGCTTCTAGATGCCAACCAGGTTCCTTACGAGCTTGAACACGCCAGCTTCGGAACGTACATCCAATCCGTCGGCGCTGATGCCGGGGCTTGGCTCTATGCGATCTACCGCCAAGGCAAGTGGAATCCGGGAATGGTCGGCGCGGATCAATATACGCTGCAGCCGGGGGACCGGGCGGTCGTTTATATTAGCGGATTCGACGCGGAGTGGAACTCGTCGACGTATTTGGTCGATTCGATTGCCTTGAATCCTGCACAGCCTAAGGCTAACGAATCGTTCACCGTTACGGTGAAGAAGACGCTCGCGGACAATAAGCCGGCTTCTCCCGCAGCCGGCATTCAAGTGAAGATCGGAAGCTTGACCGCCACAACAAGCAGTGAAGGCATCGCCACATTCGCCGGATTGCCTGCAGGAACCTATACCCTCGATATATCGGGCTATGTGACCGGTGAGGCGCCGAAAGTGGTACATACCTCGCAACCGGTGACGATTCAACCGAGAACCGGGGGCGGAACAGACGGAGGAACGGGTCCTGTCGTCAATCCGGTCGTATATGTGTCCGTAACCGGGGACAGCAGCATGGGGACGATCCTGCCTTCGACCTCGGTTTCCTTGCAGAGCGGCGACACGCCTTATTCCATTCTGATCCGGGCCCTGGGCGCAGGCCGCGTTCAATCGTCCGGCTCGGGCTCGACGGCTTACGTCCAAGGCATTGACGGACTGCGGGAATTCGACCGGGGGCCGCTAAGCGGCTGGATGTACGCGGTCAACGGCACCTACCTGAGCACAGGGGCGGATTCCACGTCCTTGAAGCCGGGCGATACGGTGGCGTGGCGTTATACGCTGGACGGCGGCAAGGATTTGAATGCCGGCGCGGGTACCGGAGGAACGGGCGCTGTCGGGGTACCGGTGGCGCCGACCGTCCCGGCGGCTGCCGATGTGGTTCAGAAGCTGGAGATGCCGTATAACAACCGGAAGCCGATCCATGAGATCGCGAAGCCGGCCATTGTCTTGAACGCAGACAAGAAAATGACGGCGAATGCCGCCGATACGCTCAAGAAGGACTTGGCGGCCAATACGGTGAACGTGCAAAAAGCGGCAGCTGCCGATACCGAAACCGTCATTGCCGACGCCAAAGCGGAGGTTCAGCTCCAGGTTCCGGCCGGTGCGCTTAAGGAAACGACGAAGCTGACGGTCAGCGAGCTTCCTTCGGCTTCGGCCGGGCGGAACGAGCTCGTTTCCTCGATGTATGAGTTCGGCCCGCAGGGTCAGTCCTTTGATACACCGGTACAAATTTCGATTAAAACGCCGGTTGCCTCGGTAAGTCTGGATCAGTTGGCGCTGGTGTGGCTGGATGAGCAGACGGAGCAATGGATTCCGATTCCGGCCGTCATCGATGCCGAGACGGGAACGGTTACCGGATGGGTGAACCATTTTACGAAATTCGCGGTTATCGACAAGTCCAAAGTGGCGCCGGCTGCGGGCATAGACGTCGGACCTTCCATCGAACGGGCGGCCCAATGGCTGAAGGGCGGCGTGGAACTGAGCGACTGGTCGGCCTATGCGCTGAGCAGAGCCGGCGTGGCCGTTCCAAACGATTACCTCGCTTTGGCTTCCGCCAAGCTGAAGGAGAAGAACGGCGAGTTCCGGAACGTCACCGACTATGAAAGATTGGCGCTAAGCATACAGGCGGCAGGCGGCAATCCGGAATCGATAGGCGGCTTCAATCTGATCGAGCGTATTTATAATAACGAGCGGATGGAAGTACAGGGAAGCAACGGCCCGATTTATGCGCTGCTGGCTTTGAACGGAGGCGCTTATCGCATTCCGGCCGATGCGAAATGGACGACCGGGAAGCTGGCGCAGTGGATCCTCGACGTGCAGAATGCGGACGGCAGCTGGCCGCTTGTGAAGGGCGAGCAGGGAAATCCCGACTTAACGGCTGCGGCGCTGGCTGCCCTTACCCCTTACCAAGAGCGGACGGATGTGAAAGCCGCCATGGAGAGGGCGGTTAAATGGCTGGGCTCCGTGCAGTCCCCGGACGGCGGCTTTGCCCTGAACGGTGTGGAGAATGCGGAAAGTACAGCGCAAGTGATTTGGGGTCTCTCGGTAAGCGGAACCGATCCGGTGAACAGCCCGTATTTCAAGTCCGGCAAGCAGAGCATGCTGGCCTGCTTGCTCGGGCTGCAGCTGAGTAACGGCGGTTTCCCTCATGAACGCGGAGGGGAAGCGGAGGTCATGGCTACGGAGCAGGCGTTAATGGCGCTGGGAGCGTACCAAGCCTATGTGAATCTTGATCGGCAGGTGCCTGCCGCCCCGGTCTACGCCGACCAGACGGACATTGCCTCCTGGGCGCTGCCGTTCGTACAGAAGGCGTCTATTTACCGGATCATGGAGGGGACGGGCGGATCGGTACCCGTTTTCGAACCTAAACAAAAAGTGACCCGCGTACAATTTACCGCGATGCTGCTGCGGATGATGGGCGAAGCGCCTCTGGCCGAAGCCACGACGGATTTCGCAGATGTCGCTCCGGATGCCTGGTACGCAGGCTATGTGACCAAAGCGGTGGCGAAGGGCATCGTGCAGGGCGTAAGCGCGGATCGGTTTGCTCCGGATGCCGCCATTTCACGTCAGGAGATGGCTATCATGCTGGCAAGAGCGCTGCAATTGCAAGCCACAGGCGCCGATTCCGCCGGATTTATCGATATGAGCGAATCGTACCCGGATGCCGTACCATTCATTCAAGCCGTGCGCGAGCAAGGGCTGATGGAAGGCGACGAAGCGGGACGGTTCCTGCCGCTGGATTCGGCAACGCGCGAGATGGCTGCGGTCGTAGCGGTAAGAGCCTATGAATTGACAAAAAAGCCGTAATCGGTGAGGATGAAAAGAGCCCTGTTCGCAAGGGGCTCTTTCTTTCCTTTTCATGTCAGGAGGATCCTAGATGTATCGATTATTTCTGCTGGGAATTGCCGTGATGACCGCTCTCTCCGGCTGTGGGCCGCAAGCGCAGCCTTCTGCCGGCGCGGCCTCGCAGCCCCCTGCGCAAGGGGCGGCCGCGGACAACGCTGCTTCGCAAGAAGCAGCCCGGCCTGCGGAAGCGGCGGTTAAGCCGCCGGAGCCGCCGGCGTCCGGGCAGGCCGAGCCGGATGCCGCCAAGCCGGAGGCTGCGAAGCCAGCCGGCGCGAAGCCGCCGGAAGCAGGCCCGTCCGCGGGCCAGGCCGCGCCGTCTGATGCAGACGCCGCCCAGCCGCCCGCCGCTTCGGCCGCGCCGCCGGCTGAGCAAACGCCGCCGGCCCCTGTTGCTGCGGCAGCGCCGGTGCATAACGCGCTAACCGTCACCATAACCGGGGACTCGAAGCGCGGCGTCCTTCTGAAGGAAGGCTCCGTGCCTTATGAGGAAGGAATGACGGTGATGGACGCGCTCAAGCAGGCAACCAAACAACATAAGATTCAGATGGAATTTCAGGGCAAGGGAGCTTACGCATATGTGCAAGGCATCGATAACTTATATGAATTTGACGAGGGCCCCAAAAGCGGTTGGGTCTACAAGGTGAACGGCAGCGCGCCCGGCGAAGGCGCCGGCGCCTATAAGGTAAAGGCAGGCGACAAGATCGAATGGCTGTACACGCTTGATCTGGGCGAAGACGTGGGAGCGAAGCCGAAATGAACAGCGGCTTCCGGTCCTTTCACCCGTTTCCATGCTTCTTCTATTTTATAGGCGCTATGGTTCTCGGCATGATCGTGACCCATCCGGTTTATATCGCGACCCTCTTGCTCCTTCTGGTCGTGCTGGTTGTCTTGAATCGGGAGCTTCGTACTTTGCTAAGTATGCTTACCTTTTTTCTTCCCATTAGTCTGCTGTATGCGCTGATCAATCCGTTGTTTTCCCATCGGGGGAGTCATATCCTGTTTTATGCGTGGGATCAGCCGGTTACGCTGGAATCGCTCGCGTACGGCTTGTTTGCCACCGTCAACCTGCTGGTGCTGCTGGTCCTGTTCATTTCGTATAATGCGGTGATCACGCCCGCCAGGTTTTTGTATTTGTTCGGGTCGCTGTTTCCGAAAATTGCGCTGCTCATCGTCATGGCGATGCGCTTTGTTCCGCTGCTGAAGCATCGGCTGGCCGGCATTTCGTCGGTTCAGCAGATGAAGGGGATCGATCCCGGTCATGGCAGCCTGCGGATACGGATGACGGACGGCATGAAGCTGCTGCAAATTTTGCTGGCGCTCTGTCTCGAGGAAGCGCTGCAGACGGCCGATGCGATGAAAGCGAAGGGGTACGGCTCCGGCCCCCGCGGACGGTATGAGGAATTTAGAATGCGGCCCCGGGATTGGGGCTTGTTCGGGCTGCTGCTCGGTTTGTTTACAGGCTGTGTCGTGTTCCGGCTTCTTGGTTATGGGACTTACCGGATTTTCCCGTCGCTTGAACCTGTAACGCTGCAGGGCTGGGAGACGTTGTCGTACGGGTGCTTTGCGCTGTTCGCGGCGGTGCCGGTCATCATGGAAACGAGGGAGGTGTGGGTGTGGCGATCCTGGAAATCCAAGATTTAAGCTTTCATTATCCTGCGGGCGAGCGCGCGGTTCTCGACCGGGTCAACCTTGCGGTGGAGCCCGGTGAGTTTGTGCTTCTGTGCGGGACTTCCGGCTGCGGCAAAACGACACTGCTCCGCCATATCAAAAAGGAGCTGGCGCCCTTCGGCGCGAGAAGCGGGGAGCTGCTGTTTCAAGGCAAGCCTCTCTCGTCGTATGACGACCGGTATATATCGAGAAATATCGGCATGGTGCAGCAGAGCCCGGAGAATCAGACGGTGACGGACCGGGTGCTGTCGGAGCTCGTGTTCACGATGGAAAATGTCGGGTTTCCGTCCGATCTGATGCGGAGGCGGGCGGCGGAGCTGTCCCATTATTTCGGACTGGATGCGCTGCTGGGCAAGCATGTCTTTGAGCTGTCAGGCGGGCAGAAGCAGCTCGTGCAGCTTGCTTCCGTTCTGGCTCTGCAGCCGCAGCTGCTGCTGCTCGACGAGCCGACGGCGCAGCTCGATCCGCTGGCCGCGCGGGAGCTGATCCAACTGCTGCACAGGATCAACCAGGATCTTGGCTTGACGATCATCGTCGCCGAGCACCGTTACGAAGAACTGCTGCCTGTCGTGGATCGGGTGATCGCGATGGAGAACGGCGCGATCCGGCACACGGGAACACCGCGTGAAGCGGTCGGGGCGCTCTGGACGGACGCGGATGAGAGATGGAAGGATTTTGTCCCGCCGATTCCGAGTCTGTTTATGCAAGTGCAAGAGACCGACAGCCCGCACGAGGCGGTGCCGCTGACGGTCAAAGAAGGCCGGCAGCAGCTGCGTCGCCTGCCTGGCTTCGGGGCTGCCCGGCAGTCGGCTGCCGCGGATTCGGCGTCGGGCCGTGCGGCGCAAACGACGCGGCCGGAGGGGCCGGTTTTGCTGGAATGCAGGGAGCTGTACCTGCAATACGGCCCCAAGGATGCCGCGCCGGTGCTGAAGCATGCTTCGCTTCGCGTGTATGCCGGCGAGGTGCTGGCGATTCTGGGCGCGAACGGTTCCGGCAAAACGACGCTGCTGAAGGCCATGGCCGGTATGCTGAAGCCGCAAAAGGGAAAGCTCTTTTTTCAAGGGAAAGACCTGGGCAAATGGAAGCCCCATGAACGCGCCGCGCGGATCGGATTTCTCGATCAAAATCCGCTAACGTATTTTATCGAGGACACGGTGGAGCTGGAGCTTCGGCAGGCGGCGGCCCGTGCGGTACACAGGGGGACCGGCTCAGCCGAAGACACCGCGGACATCGTCAACAGGCTGGGACTGGGACGCGTGCTGGAGCGGCACCCCTACGATCTAAGCGAAGGGGAACGTCAGCTTGCGGCGCTCGCCGCGGTGCTGCTGTCAGGCCCCGATCTCCTGCTGCTCGACGAGCCGACCAAAGGGCTCGATCCCGCGGCCAAGCGCCGCTGGGGAGAGCGGCTCCGGGAGCTGCAGCAGCTGGGCAAAACCGTGGTCATGGTTACGCACGACGTGGAATTTGCCGCGGAATACGCGACCCGGTGTGCGATGATGTTTGACGGGATGCTCGCGGCCGATGAAGCGCCATCGTTGTTTTTTCGCGATAACTTGTACTATACGACGGCGATGTGCCAGCTGCTGAGGGAGGTTTGACATGGCGCGCGTCCGTTTCGCTTCGGCTGTCGTCATCCTCTTGTTTTTCGGCTCGCTCGCCTATATGGCGTGGGCGAACGATGAGCAGTATTTGCCCATCGCCTTATTGTTGGTGTGCGCATCGATTGTGCCGTTCTTCCTTCGCTATGAGAGTCGGTCCCTTCAGGCAAGGGAAATCGTGCTGGTGGCCGTACTTTCCGCAATTGCCGCCGTCGGGCGCGTTCCTTTCGCCGCTTTGCCGAGCGTGCAGCCCACATCGTTCGTGATCATCGTCTCCGCTCTCGTGTTCGGTTCCGAGACGGGCTTCATGGTCGGGGCGGTGGCCGCGCTGGTCTCCAATATGTTTCTGGGACAAGGTCCCTGGACGCCTTGGCAAATGTTCGGCTGGGGCATGATCGGCTGGACGGCCGGTATGCTGTATCAGCGGGGCTGGCTGAAAAACCGGTACATGCTGATCGCCTTCGGGTTCGTCTGGGGCATCTTGTTCGGGTGGATCATGAATATTTGGCTGCTGGCGGGCATGGGGCAAGATTTGACCTGGGCCTCGGTTCTGGCCGTCTATGCCTCCAGCTTTTACTTCGATTTGGCCCACGCGCTCAGCAATGTGTTTTTTCTGGCCGTCTTGGGTCCGGGGTGGATTAAAGTTTTGGAACGGTACAGGTTGAAGTACGGCTTGCTGGATAGCCAGGGCTGGTCATGAAGTCATATACGGCCGCGGACGATGTCTGTGGCCTTTCTTCCGCACCCTGGATAATCCGCAAGATACCAAAGTGGATTCCGCAACATCCTTCATAGAATTGCTTGACGGGACGGTCTATAATAGGCTGGGAAAATGGTTGGTTTAACGGTTGTGTTAACGAGGGTTGGAGGAGACTATGTCACAATCAGGACAGAGCATGCTGGTGGAAGCACTTGAATTTCTCTCTGCCAAGAGAATGGACGGTAATGACCCGTGGCCCCAAATATCGGAGCCCTGTGCCGATGTCACTTCTCTCGTATTTATCAAGGGGGGGCGGGGAGAGAGCGTTATCGAGAATGTGACCTACTCCGTCAGAGAAGGGGATATCGTCATCTGCCATCCGCTTGTGCCTTTTCAGCTTCGCTCTTCAGCAGATCATCCGTTAATGATCATTTATTGTACATTCTCGATTCATGTGTCCGGAAAAAACAAAGGACAGCTGCTGGATGCCGGCCAATGTCCGGTCGTACCTCTTCGCAATAACCTTCGCGCGATGGGCAATTATTTCGAAGCCATTGTTCACGAGTATGAGCATCCTTCGGCAGGGTCCAGGGAAATCGTAAACAGTTTAATGAAAACGATTACAATCATGCTGATCCGAATGCTTGAAGCGATGAAAGTCCCCGAATACACGTCGATCACTCAAACCGTAAAAGAATATATCCAGAGTCATTTCGAACAGGAATTAACGCTTAATGATTTGGCTGAGCTGGTATATGTCAGTCCGTATCACCTGGTCCACACCTTTAAGAACGACGTCGGCATGGCGCCTATCCAATATTTGATTCATTGCCGGATCGAAGAGGCCAAGCGTCTGCTGCGGAGTACGGAATTGTCGGTCAGCGACATTTCATTTCGGGTCGGCTACCCTAATTCCAACTACTTTAATCAAATTTTCAAAAAGATGGCGGGAGTCACCCCGGGCAAATATCGAAGCGATGCGAGGCGGTAGCTCCATCACGCGGGCTGCCGGTGCAAGTAAATAGACAGGATGCTGGAGGGCTTTCGGATGCTTGAGCTGCAGGGTATCAGCAAATCGTTCTTAAACAATAAAGCCTTGGATAAAGTCAATTTTTCTTTACAAGCAGGCGAGGTGCATGCGCTTATCGGTCCGAACGGCGCAGGCAAATCGACCTTGATGAAAATATTAACCGGCATGTATGAGCCAGACGAAGGGGTTATCCTGCTCGGCGGACAACCGGTTCAAATTCGGTCTATTCTGGAAGCGCAAAAGCTTGGAATCGCCATTCTTCATCAGGAACCGATGCTCGTTCAGGATATGAGCGTCGTCGATAATATATTTCTCGGTGTCGAACCGCGGATTGCCGGCATGATTCCGAGATTCCGCTATATGAAGGAAGAGAGCAAACGATTGCTCAAAACGTTGGGAGTTCCCCTTCACCCCAATACGCCCGTGAGAAATTTATCGTACAGCCAACAATTCGTCGTTGCCATCGCTAAAGCGCTGTCGTTCAAATCTAAAATTCTTATCATGGATGAGCCGTCTTCCTGTTTATCCGAGTTCGAGAGCGGGCGTTTGTTCGACGTGATCCGCAAGCTGAAACGGGAAGGGGTGGCCATCGTCTATATTACGCACCGCATCAAAGAGGTGATGCAAATCTGCGACCGGGTCACCTTTCTCCGCGACGGAAGACATGTCGCCACGATGGACGTAGCGGGAATGAGCGAAGAAGAAGCGATCAAAATGATGCTGGGAAGAGAGCTGCATCAATATTTTCCTCCGATTTTGGACGAAGCGGGGGAAACGTTGGTCAGGGTACAAGGCCTGACGAAAAAGCCGTTTTTTTATGACATCGATTTTTCATTGCGGGAAGGCGAAATTTTAGGCGTTGCCGGCTTGATTGGATCGGGAACCTCGGAGCTGGCCAAAGCGCTATTCGGCAAAGAGAAGCGGGACCGCGGCAGCATATTTTGGCGCAACCGGGAGCTTCCGTACAAGAAAGGACGGGACGCCTCCGATTTTCGCTTCGGATTCGTCAATCAGGATCGCATTGAGGAGGGCCTGTTTTTGGAGATGGGCGTGAATCGCAATTTAACGATGCCCGGACTGGACAAAATCATGCGGTACCATATTCTAAACGCGAATAAAGAAAATGACGCGGCTTTGGATGCCGTTATCGAAATGGACATCAAAATTCAGCATCTGAATCAAAAGGTGAAATATTTAAGCAGAGGCAGCCAGCAAAAGGTGATGCTCGGGAAATGGCTGGTTCCTCAAAGCGATCTTTACTTGCTGGATGAACCGACACGGGGCGTAGACATTGGAAGTAAAGTTGAAATTTACGCGAAAATTCACGATCTGGCAGCCGCCGGCAAAGGCGTGATCGTCTTTTCGTCCGATTTTGCGGTATTAATGGGGTTGTGCACGCGAATTCTGGTCATGTATCAAGGGCGGATTGCTGCGGAGCTGCATCACAGCGAGGCAAGTGAAAAAAAAATACTGCATTATGCTACGGGAGGATCGCATGATTCGCAAGAAACATAACTTCAAGCCACAATTTTGTTAAGTGTAAGCGGATTCAATATCCAGTATGATAGGCATGTGAGCGCTTACAATAAAGGATTAAAATGAAGCTCGAATAGAAAGGGAGGGTTTATCCTTGTTCAAAACAAAAACCAATTTCCTCATGGTCCTGATCCTGCTGGTTACCGTTGTTACAGCAGGCTGTGGGCAAAATGCCGCTCCACCCGATTCAAATGGCGGGCAAGCCGGCGCCCAGACCGCAGGCAGCGGGAAGGAGGAAGGGCTGGCCAAGCTGCCTCCGCTGAAGGAGGAGGAGGCGCTGGGGAAACCGGCCGGCGTCGATACGCTGGAGCTGACGCCCGAGGAAGCGGCGAAAATCAAAGAGATGAAGCCTGTGATCGGTTATTCCGTTCATTTTGGCGACATCGCATCGGAGAAAGTGATTGGCCAGGCGATTAAAGAAACCGTCGAGTCCTATGGCGGAAAGTACATTTTGACGGATGCGCAAAGGAATCTCAATAAACAAATGAGCGACGTCGAATCACTCATCCTTCAGAAGGTGAACGGGGTTGTGGCCATTGGGGTTGATACGGCTGCTTTTGGCCCGGCTGTTAAAAAATTAAACGACGCGAAAATTCCCGTCGTGCTTGGCGGCGGGCCTCCTAACCAAGGCGATTTCGTGAGCCTGGTAGACCCGGATGGTTACGGCGGCGGTTTTGCGGCAGGCAAAGCATTGGTCAAAGAGCTGAAGGCCAAAGGGATTGAAAGCAAATCTTTAGCGACGATCGGGCTAAGGGCTTATATTTTGACTTGCGAGCAAAGAGTCAGGGGCTTCGAAGACGCTGTCCGGGAAGACGGCTATAAAATCGTGGCAAGAGGTCAGGCAGACACGGCCGATCAGGCCCAACAAGAGTTTGAAAATATTTTGACGGCGCATCCGGACGTTGTCGGAGCCTTCGGCGTCTATGAGACGCCGGCTTTAGGGATGGAAGCGGCGGTTCGGACTTCCGGACGCAAGGATGTTTTCGTCGTTACCCATGATTTGAACGATCACCTTGCCAAAGGAATGGCGGATGGGAATAAAATTGTGATCTTCACCTCGTCCCAGGACTTGTATGCCGAAGGAAAATACAAAGCGTTGGCGCTGTTAAAGGCCGTAGCCGGCGGGCAAGTTCCTAAATATGTGACGGTAGCCACCTTGCCTACCTCTGCGGAGAACGTGAAGGAGATGTATAAGAAAGTATTCAATAAAGACTGGCCCAATTAATTCGTAGCAAACTAGGGTCCCGGGCTGGATACGATCCGGTCCGGGTTCGTCTATAGGGGAGGTTTACTGTGGCTGAGCATGTACTGGAAATGGCCGGAATCACCAAAGTTTTCCCGGGAGTTAAAGCTGTAGACAACGTAAACTTTACCCTGAGAAAAGGGGAAGTTCATGCTTTATTAGGTGAGAACGGGGCGGGCAAAACGACTTTAATGAAAATTCTTGCCGGCGTTTACCGTCCGGAACAGGGGAAAATTGTAATCGACGGGCAGCCCGTTCAAATCAACTCCAGAAAAAAATCCCAAGAGCTGGGCGTCGGCATGATCTTCCAAGAGCTGAGCGTGCTGCCCAATCTCAATGTAGCTGAAAATTTGTTCCTGGCGAAGGAAAAGAAAAAGGGGATGCTGCTCGACAACTCCCTGATGGAAAAAGAAGCGCAAGCGCTTCTCCAAAGCCTGGGCTTATCTATAAGCCCCAATCAGATCGTGAAAAATTTAAGCATGGGTGAACGCCAGGTTATCGAGATCGCCCGAGCGATTTCAAGCGACGCGAAAATTATCGTTATGGATGAACCGACTTCGGCCTTAACCCATGACGAGCAGGAAAAGCTTTTTGAAATCATTCAGAAATTAAAGGCCAGAGGAACTGCCATTATATATGTATCCCACCGAATGGACGAGATTTTCAAAATTTGCGACCGGATTACCGTACTTCGGGACGGCAAGAAGATCGATACGGTGGATACGAAAGAAGCGGACATCAAACAAATCATCAACATGATGATCGGCGATAACGAAGGGTTTCATGAATCGGTCATTGCGAGGAAGCAAACGGGCAAGCAAACGGCCGCTCCGATCTTACAAGTAGACCGTCTCACCGGCACCAAGTTTAAAAATGTCAGCTTTAAGCTTTATAAAGGGGAGATTCTGGGCATTGCCGGGTTATTGGGCAGCGGCAGGACGGAAATATTACGCGCGATCTGCGGGCTGGACCCGGTCTCATCGGGAACGATAACCATGAATGGAACCGTGTGCAGGATCAAATCGATTCAGGACGCTATCCGGCTTGGCATTATTATGGTTCCGGAAGATCGAAGAAATGAAGGGATCATACCGGGCATGTCGATCAGGGAAAATGTAACCTTAACCAATCTTCCCGCTTTTTTCCCCAGCGGCGTCATTAAGTCCAAAACGGAACATACCGTGGCCCGCCGGAACATCACGGATTTAAAAATAGCGCCGGGAGATCCGGAGAAAAAGGTCGGCAAGCTCAGCGGCGGCAATCAGCAAAAGGTCGTCATCTCGAGATGCCTGAATCTGAATCCCCAAATTCTGCTGCTGGATGAACCGACGCAAGGCATTGATATTGTGGCCAAAACCGAATTGTATAAATTGTTTCGTTCATTAGCCGATCAAGGCATGGCGATCATCGTTGTATCATCGGAACTGCCGGAGCTCGTGTCGATCACGGACCGGACGATCGTCCTTTATGACGGGCAAGTCAAAACAACGCTCGAAGACGCTGAGATCAATAACAAGAGCATCTTGTATCACGCTACCGGGGGGCAATAATTCGCAATGGAACTGGGAGGACAAAAAATGGCTGGTCTGGCAACGGAACAAAGCCCCGCGCTCAAGCTGGGAAAACTACTGGGCAAATCAACGGCAATCATTTTTATAGCGCTCGTGATATTGATTGCCATTTTCAGCTATCTTTCGCCGTATTTCTTAACCTTCAGCAATTTTATGAATATTATCCGGCAAATGTCCATGATTGCGATCGTCGCTTTCGGCATGACGTACGTTATCATTGCCGGGGAAATAGATCTTTCCGTCGGCTCGATTATCGGCATCACCGGCATGGTCGCGGCCATCAATATCAAATCCGGCCTCGATCCGGTTGTTGTTATCTTTTTAACGCTCGCTTTAGGTGCTTTGATCGGTTTATTTAACGGAATCATGGTCGTAAAAGTAAGGGTCACCGCCTTTCTGGCCACCCTGGTTTGCATGTCGATATTAAGGGGGCTGTCGTTGGCGTCAAGCCCCGGCTCGGCGCCTGTTACGATCAGCTCGCCGCTTTTCGTCGATTTGACGACGATGAACATCGGGCCGATCCCGATTGTGCTGATTTATCTCGCTGTCCTGCTGTTTATCACGCATTTTGTATTAAATAAAACGGTCTTCGGCAGACATATTTATGCGACGGGCGGCAGCGCTATCGCGGCTTCATTATCCGGAGTCAACGTCAGCCGGGTCAAGATCATGGTGTTTGTCATCAGCGGTTTATTGTCAGCCTTCAGCGGACTCGTGCTGGCCGGCCGTTTGTCGGCAGGCTTGCCCGATTCCGGTACAGGGTGGGAATTGGATGCCATCGCCGCAGTCGTATTAGGGGGAACCAAGTTCAGCGGAGGCAAAGGCACCGTGATCGGCACGCTCGGGGGAGCGCTTATTATCGGCATTCTCAGCAACGGTTTAACGCTGCTCGGCATGACTTATGCTTACCAGTTAATTATTAAGGGGATTATTATTGGAATCGCCGTTATTTTGGATATTTGGGTTCGCAGGGAAGAAGCTTAACATGAAGCTTAACATGCGTAGATGGAGGGAAAGCGATGAGCGGCTTTAGCCATTTGTTCACACCATTTTCAATCGGGAATGTAACGGTAAAAATAGAATTGTTTTTCTTCCGCATTTTAATGCGCTTAGCAGCGAGGACGGGATGCCGACGGAAAGGGATGCGCTCTATTTTGCCGAGCGCGCCAAAGGCGGAGCGGGACTCATCATCATGTACGGCATTGCCTGTACGTTATCCGGTAAAATGTCGCAAAAATTTATTCACGGCTGGGATCCTCAAATCGTGCCCGGGTTAAGCCAATATGCCGAATTGGTTCATCAGCACGGCAGTAAAATTTTCGGACAAATCAACCATGGCGGACACACGACCTTGCAAAATCCTCCGCAGCTCTTGTTTGCCCCTACGCAAATGCCGGAGCCTTCGAGTCCATTTAATACGAAAGAAATGGAAATTGAAGATATTCAAGAGGTGATTGAAGGCTTTGCCAAAACCGCTTTGCATTTTAAGATGGCCGGCTTCGACGGGGTAGAAATTAAAGTCGCCCATGACGGTCTCCTGCGTTCGTTTGTGTCGGAGTTTTTCAACCGGCGTACGGACCAATACGGGGGTTCGTTTGAAAATAGATTGCGGTTTCCGCTGGAAGTCATTCAAGCGATTAGAGACGCAGTAGGCGATGACTATCCGCTCGGCATACGTCTTTGTCTGGATGAATATACGTCATGGGGATACGGGCTTGACTTCGGTCTGAAGCTGGCTAAAGCGTTCGAAGAAACGGGCCAGGTCACGTACATCAATACGGATGCGGGAACCTTTTCCAGCTTTTATATGGAAATTCCGCCCGCTGCGGTTCCGAAAGGCTTTGCCGTGCATATGAGCGCTTCCCTGAAGGATACGATCAAGCTGCCGGTTATCGCTTTCGGCCGCATTAACGATCCGGTTCAGGCGGAGAAAATTTTAGCCGACGGTCAAGCCGACCTGATCGGGATGGCCAGGCCGCTGATTGCCGACCCTGAGCTTCCGAATAAAGCGATGCGGGGGGATGCGGATGATGTGCGCGCCTGTATCCACTGCAACGACGGTTGTATTTTTCAAGTGATGCAGGAAAAGGCTATACGCTGTATTCATAACCCTGCGGCAGGCCGGGAGAAGACGCTTGGCATCGGGACTTTAATGCCGGCTGCCGTGAAGAAACGGGTAGTCGTCATCGGTGGCGGCGTGGCCGGTTTGAAGGTAAGCGAAATCGCCGCTCTGCGCGGCCATCAAGTCACGCTTATCGAGAAAAGCGGCCAGCTGGGCGGCCAGGTGCTGCTGGCAAGCAAGCTGCCCTACAGAGATCAGCTGCTTGAAGTTCCTTCGCATCTCATTAAACGGGTGAACCGGCTTGGCGTAGAAGTGCTGTATAACACGGAAGCTACGGAAGCAAGCGTGCGCTCGCTCCAGCCTGATGCGGTCGTCATTGCTACCGGTTCTTATTCCGGCAAATTAAATATTCCGGGCATAGACCAGGACAATGTTTATAACGTATACGACGTGCTTCAAGGGAAAGCGGCCATCGGCGACAGGGTTCTGCTTATCGACCGGGGCGGGCATTATAAGGGCGCGGGCATGGCGGAGCTTCTGGCTTCCCAAGGGAAACACGTCCATATCGTCACCCCCTTATTGTTCGTAGGAGAGAATCTGGAACCGAGCAACAGGGCGCTGCTCTATCAACGCATTTCCAAACTGGATATCGAAATGACGCCTCATGTGGAAGCCGTGTCCATCCATGGGCGGGATGCCGTCATTCAACATGTATATTCGGGCAAAGAGCAGCGGCTTAGCGGTTATGACACCTTTATTTATGTGACCTATAACCATTCCAATGAAGCTTTGTATCATGCACTCAAAGGAAAATGCAAGGAAGTATACCGCGTTGGCGACAGTGCGGCTCCCCGCATGATCGAGCAGGCGGTATGGGACGGAGAAGAAATTGGCCGCAAACTCTAGGCGATCGGACAGAATGATAACATAAAGGGGTATTCCAAGGTGCAGAAAATTAAAGCTGGATTTATAGGAACCGGGTTTATCGGGCCTGAGCATATCGAGGCCGTGCGGCGCTTGGGGTTTGTGGATGTAGCGGCCGTGGCGGAGACCAGTAAGGAGAAGGCTGAAAAAAGAGCGGCTGAATTCCATATACCTACGGCATACAGCGATTACCGCGACATGTTGGCAGACCCGGAAATCCAGGTCGTACACAATTGTACGCCCAACCATCTGCATTATCAGATCAGCAAAGATATCATCCTGGCCGGGAAGCACGTCATATCTGAAAAACCGCTGGGCATGACCCGCGATGAGACGGCAGAGCTTGTCCGGTTAGCCCGTGAGAACCATATCGTGCATGGCGTAAACTTCAACTACCGGCAGTATCCGCTCGTCCAGCAATTACGGGCGATGATCGCTCAAGGCCAATTAGGGACGGTTCATCTTGTGCATGGAAGCTACCTGCAAGACTGGCTGCTCTATGATACCGACTACAACTGGCGCCTTGAGCCTGGAGTAGGGGGGAACTCGCGGGCGGTAGCGGATATCGGATCACACTGGTGCGATATTGTACAGCATGTCATCGGTCAGCGGATTACAGAAGTGTTTGCCGATTTAGCGACGGTCATCCCTGTAAGAAAGCGCTCGAAGCAAGGGGTTGTCACTTTTGGCTCCCCGTCACAGCAGGAAGCGGAGTACGATGAAGTGCCTGTTGCTACGGAGGATTATGCTACAGTACTGGTTCGTTTCAACGGCGGCGCAAGAGGGGCGTTTACCGTTTCCCAAGTCAGTGCGGGCCGTAAAAACAGGCTTTCTTTTGAAATTGATGGCAGCCTGTCGGCGGCTTACTGGAATCAGGAAGAACCGGAGAAGCTTTGGATCGGACACCGCGACCGCGCCAATGAGCATCTTCTGGCGGACCCTCCCTTGTTACTGCCGGAGGCCAAAGCCTACATCAAGCATCCTGGCGGACATAACGAAGGGTGGCCGGATGGAATGAAAAATATGATGGCCCATTTCTATCGCTTTATTGCCGAAGGCAAAGACCCGCTCAAAGACAGCGCCAATTTCGCCACGTTTGCCGACGGGCATACGGCGATGTGCCTGATCGATGCTATTCTGGAAAGCAATCAGACTCAAGCATGGGTCAAGGTCAAAACCTAACGAAACAAAGCCCTGAACCAATAAAGTTCAGGGCTTCGTCGCATCCATGATTCGTTAGCCGTTCATTAAACGCCTTGCGGTACAGATAATCCGAGTCCTTCTGCGATACGTTGTCCGAACTCCGGATCTGCTTTATACCAGTGCCCGATTTGACGAAGCTTGATTTCGTCTTTTTCGACAGGCTTCATAGCGCCGACAATGTTTTCAACCAGACGCGCACGTTCTTCTTCGCTTAAGAGACGGTATAAGTCGCCAGGCTGCGTGTAATGGTCATGATGGTCATAACCGACGCTATCGGCTTCGCCGGATACGGTGAAGGCGGCAGGCTTATTCTCAGGCGATTCTGTAGGTCCGCCGTAGCTGTTTGGCTCGTAATATACGGAAGCCCCGCCATTGTTATCGGCACGCATTTGGCCGTCGCGCTGATGGTTGTTCACTTCCGCTACCGGACGATTGATCGGCAGCGTATTGTGGTTAGCTCCTACACGATAGCGATGAGCGTCCGAGTAGGCGAACAGACGGCCTTGCAGCATTTTATCCGGTGAAGCTTCGATTCCAGGGACAAACGACCCAGGAGAGAACGTTGCTTGCTCAACTTCGGCAAAATAGTTTTCCGGGTTGCGATCCAATACCATACGGCCTACTTCAATTAACGGATAGTCTTTCTGGGACCATACTTTTGTTACATCGAATGGATCGAAACGGTACGTATTCGCATCTTCCAACGGCATGATTTGAACATACAGCGTCCATGCTGGGAAATCGCCCTTATCAATGGCATTGAACAAATCCTCGATATGGTAATCCGGATTTTCGCCTGCAAGCTGCGCAGCAAGGTTAGGATCGAGGTTTTTAATGCCTTGCTCTGTTTTAAAGTGATATTTCACCCATACGGCTTGGCCTTGGGCATTGACCCACTTGAAAGTATGGCTGCCGAAACCGTGCATATGCCGGAACGTCGCCGGAATACCGCGATCGGACATCAGAATCGTTACCTGGTGCAAGGATTCAGGGGATAAAGACCAGAAATCCCATACGGCGTTCGGGTTTTTCAGATGTGTTTGCGGATGACGTTTTTGAGTATGAATAAAGTCCGGGAATTTAATCGCATCGCGGATAAAGAAAACAGGTGTGTTGTTGCCGACCAGGTCATAGTTTCCTTCTTCGGTGTAGAACTTGACGGCGAATCCACGCGGATCGCGAACCGTATCGGCCGAACCGAGCTCGCCGGCAACCGTCGAGAATCGGATGAATAGGGGAGTACGTTTTCCTACCTCTGATAAAAAGTTAGCTTTGGTATATTCCGATACATCGTTGGTTACCTCGAAGTAACCGTGCGCTCCGGCGCCCTTGGCATGAACAACACGCTCCGGAACACGTTCTCTGTTGAAATGCGCTAATTTTTCTAGAAGGTGAACATCTTGAATTAATGTCGGACCACGCGAACCGGCTGTCATTGAGTTTTGGTTATCCCCAACTGGAGCTCCCCAACTAGTAGTTAGATTTTTCTTATTTGTACTCAAAATAGCGTCACCTCATCAGAAATTTTTAATATTTCGTACTCTATATACTATGATAACTATTCTCAACAAAAAATCAATACTTATTTATAATTATTATAAATAACGATAGAAAGTTAGACAAAATTCGCGGTTTGTCAGTGTTTTTCGGCAATGTATGACCTCGAATTCATTTGAAAACAATTCTAATTATACCATCATATGGACCATTAGACGAGTCATAAAAAATCAATTGACAATTAATAGGAGGTCGCACTATATTTATATTATCGTTAATCGATAATCTATATTATTTATTTGAAAGCGCTTAATTTTGGGAGGAGGTGGCGGTTATGAAGTGAACGATAAAGATCCAGATGTCGGAACCGGGTCATCCAAAAAAGTTGATTGATGAAGGGGTGCACACATTGAAAAAGTCGATTCGGACAACACTGCTTCTATGTATAGCCTCCATGATGATCGTATTGTCAGCTTGTGGAACGAACAGCGGTGACGGTCAAGGCAGCAAAGGCTCCGGAGGCAGCGGCTCAGGCGGTACGGGGGGCGTTATTAAAATCGGGATGGTAGCCGACCTGACGGGGAAGTCCGCGCTTACCGGCGAGTTTAAGAAAAGAGGGGCGCAAATTGCCTTGGACGAAATTAACGCAAACGGCGGAATTAACGGCAAGACGATTGAACTGGTCATTGAGGATGATCGCGGTACGAACGACGGGACGGTATCGTCCTTTCAGAAAATTGTATCGAATCCGGACGTCATAGCCGTACTCGGTCCGATTACGAGCACGAATGCGAAGTCGATCAGCGATATCGCCAAGAAAACCGGCATTCCGGTCTTGATCGGCGGAACCAATGTCGGGTTGACCACAGAGTTGAAAAATCCATGGTTTTTCCGGATCCGACCGCATGACGGATATTCGGCCCAAACGATCGCAGACTTCACCGCAGATAAAAAAGGTCATCAAAAAATCGCGATCATCTACGATACGGATGCATTCGGCACAGCCGGCAAAGACATGCTGATCAGCGAATATAAGAAAAAGGGAATTACGCCTACAACGGTTGAGGGGATTACGGCAGGTACCAAAGACTTCACGCCGACCCTTGAAAGCATCCGCAAATCCGGCGCTGAAGCGATCAATACGATGATGACGGCATCCGCGGACGTCGCACAGCTGGTCATCCAAATGAGGCAGCTTGGGATCAATACCGATTTGGTAGGCTCATCATCGGCAGCCCAAACGACAACCGTGAAATTGGCCGGGGATAAATTGAACGGAATTTACGGGGCTAACGACTTTGCTCTGGATCAGAGCGAGGAAGCCAAGCAATTCGTTGATAAATTCCAGAAGAAATATAATGAGCTTCCGGATCTGTATACGGGATGGGTGTATGATTCCCTACATATTTTAGCCAAGATCATCAAAGATAAAGGAACGGATCCGGAGCAAATGCGGCAAGGGATATTGGCTCTCAAGGGCTTCAAAGGGGTGGAAGGCGAATATAACTTTGACGAAAATGGCGACGGCTTGCATCAATACTCCATCGTGAAGGTCGAAAACGGCAATTTTGTAACACAAAAATAACACAAGGGCCATGGGTTGAATTCGGCGGCGGCGCAGGCTTGGCCGGATTCGACCCATAGAAGAGGAAGGGGAACAATATGGAACAGTTCAATATGCCCCTGCAGCTCCTGGTCAGCGGACTGGCGATCGGCAGCATATACGCGCTGGTAGCACTGGGATTTGTGTTGACTTACGTATCGGTGAATGTGGTTAATTTTGCACAAGGCGACTTTACGATGATGGGGGCTTTCGTAGCATTTACGCTTGTGGCTGGCGGCGGCCTCCCGGTGTGGGCCGGGCTTCTGATCGGGATTGTCATCATCGGGGGAATCGGATATTTGTTTCAGCTCAGCGTGTACCGGCCTTTTGTGAAACGGAACAAAGCTTTTTTGCCGGTGATGATCAGTACGCTTGGGGCGTCGATGATTATTCAAAATATTTTCTTAATCATTTACGGCCCCTACCCGCAGAAGCTGTCTCCGCTTTTTAGCAAGGAAACGATTAAAGTCGGGGAAATCGTCATTTCGGTGCAGTACTTAGCGATTCTTTGCTGCGCCGTCCTCCTCCTCGTGCTGCAGTACTTGTTATTTGAGAAGACGCGCCTCGGCAAAATGATGCAGGCGACTGCCCAGGACCCGACCACTGCCAAATTGATGGGAATCAAAGTCACCTCGATGCAAGCGCTGACCTTTATTTATAGCGCGGCATTAGGCGGAACGGCCGGTATTTTGGTTGCGCCGGTTTTTATGATTAACCATACGATGGGAGCGATTATCGGGCTTAAAGCGTTTGCGGCTTCGATCGTAGGCGGTTTGGGCGATGTGAAGGGAGCCATCTTCGGAGGCTTGATGATCGGGGTTATCGAAACCTTTGCGGCTGCTTATATTTCAGGACCTTATAAAGACGGCTTTGCGTTTTTATTTTTAATTATTTTCCTGATCTTTAGACCGTATGGGATTTTTGGAGAAAAAGTCGGAACGAAAGCCTGATGCCCTGACGAATCCAAATTTCTGGGGAGTGTTGAAATGCAAACCATAAAGCTTAGTGAAGCGAATGTAAGAAGCGGCAAAACGAATAATTCCCTGCTTATCGCCGCCGGTCTTCTGCTGATCGTTATTGCGTTTTGTCTTCCGTATCTGCTGCCGGGCGGGCGGCTCGGCAACTACTATATGACCGAGGTTATTAAAACGACCGTATTTTGTTTGGCTACCCTCGGCCTCACGGTAGGTATGGGCTACGGGGGGCAAATCTCGCTTGCCCAAGCCGCGTTTTTCGGCCTCGGCGCCTATTCGCTTGCGTCGGCCACCGTGCTGTTCGGATTGCCTTATTGGGTGGGAGTGCTGTTGGCCCTTCTCGTACCCGTTGTCTCCGGGCTGCTCCTCGGTGCCATCTCTCTGCGTGTCGTCACTCACTATTTGGCGCTGGTGACCATCGGCTTTCAAATTATCGTCCAGCTGGTCATGCATAACTGGAAAATTGTTTTTGGCGGCGCCGACGGCGTGGGCGGCATCCCTCGTCCCTTCGGCATTGACGATCTGAAGGCTTATTATTGGGTCTGTCTGACGGTTTTACTCGTCTGCATGTTGTTCGTGTACCGGATGAGAAGATCAAGACTCGGACGGGCTTTGTTCGCCTTGCGGGAAGACGAACTGGCGGCCTCGGCCATCGGCATTGACTTGTATCGGACGAAAATGATGGCGTTCTCCGTATGTTCGGCCTTAGGCGGCGTAGGCGGTCTCCTGTATGCCTCCGCTTATCAGTACATCAGCCCGGATGTATTCAGCTTTGAGCAGTCGGTTACCTTCTTCGCGATGCTGATTACCGGAGGAGCGGATTCCATCATCGGCACCCTGGTGGGCACCGTCTTATTGACCTGGCTGCCGGAATGGCTTCGATCCTTTAAAGATTATTACCTGGCGATTTACGGCGGCTTGATTATTGCGGTGCTGATCTTCGTGCCCAACGGGATTTGGGGCATCGTCAGCAGTCTGTATCTGATGGTCATGAAGAAGAAGGGCAGCGGCAATGCGGCTTCGGGAACGATAAAATTTGTAGAAGGAAAAAGACTGTCGTATCTGGAACGGCAGGACGCTCCAGCGATAAAGTCCCGGCAGCCTGTTATTTTCGAGGTGAACGGATTAAAGAAGCATTTTGGCGGAGTTAAAGCGGTTGACGGCGTCGATTTTCACATCCGGAAAGGTGACATCCACGTGCTCATCGGACCGAACGGATCGGGCAAAACGACTGTTATTAACGTTCTGAGCGGACTATACGCGGCAACAGAGGGAACGGTCAGCTACCGCGGCAATCCGATCGCCAATTTGCGGCCGCACCTGATTGTCAAGCAAGGCATCGCGAGGACGTTCCAGAACATCCGGTTATTTCCCGAGCTCACCGTGATCGAGAACGTGATGATCGGCCAGCATATCCGGACGAAATCGAATTTGGGGAGCATATTTTTCAATATCAGGTCTTTCCGGGATGAAGAGAAAAAAATTAGAGAACGGGCGGAAGAAGCGCTCGCGTTTGTAGGGTTTGAGAATTACGCGGAAAAGGTAAAAAATTTGGCATACGGTCAGCAGAGATTGGTGGAAATCGCCAGAGCGCTGGCAACCGAACCGGAATTGCTATTGTTGGATGAGCCGGCCGCAGGTATGAATCCGGAAGAGACGCAGGAGCTTGTCAAGCTGCTGAAACGAATGAATGAGCTGGGCATTACGATGCTGCTGATCGAGCATGACATGAATTTGGTGACGCAGGTTGCCGATTCGATTACCGTACTGAATTTCGGCAAAAAAATTAGCGAAGGCTCACTCGAGCAAGTATTGGATGATGCGGAAGTCATTAAAGCCTATCTCGGGGAGGAATTTGTTCGTGCTGAGGCTTAACGGAATCGAAACCAGATACGGTAAAATTGTCGCTTTGAGAAACATGTCTCTGGAGGTTAGAGAGGGAGAAATCGTGGCTCTGCTCGGTATGAACGGAGCAGGCAAATCGACAACCTTGAAAACCATCTCCGGGCTGCTCCGTCCGAAAGCGGGAACGATTGAATTCATGGGCCAGCCGGTTGACCAGCTTTCCCCGGAAGAAATTGTCCGGCGCGGCATTATTCACGTACCGGAAGGCAGGAAGATTTTTCCCGGACTGACCGTGAAGGAAAACTTGATTCTGGGGGCAACCAGCAGAAAAATTTCCATGACTCAGGTGAAACAGGAACTCCAGGAGATTTTGGACATATTCCCCGAACTGATTCCGTTGCTGGATCAGCTTGGCTGGTCTCTATCCGGAGGGCAGCAGCAAATGTGCGCAATCGGAAGAGGTCTGATGGCCAAACCGAAGCTGCTCATGCTTGACGAGCCTTCGCTTGGGCTGGCTCCGTTAATCGTTCAGAACATGTTTCATACGATTCAGAAAATTAACCGGAACGGGACAACGGTGCTGTTGGTCGAACAAAACGCAAGACAAAGCCTGGCCATTGCCCATCGCGGGTATGTAGCGGAAGCCGGTAAAATCGTCGCAAGCGACGAAGCGTCGAATCTGCTTAACGGGATCCATCACGCCTATTTGGGCGCAGCCAAATAAGAGAGCTTACCTTTCAAAAATTATCTTTACAGATTGTGGGTAATTTTGGTAACATCAAATTATTATATTATCGATAATCGATAATTGATAAAAACACGATAAGGGCGTGACGTCATGAATCTTGTTCTGGACTCCTTTGAATTTGGTTTACACACTCAAATTTACTACGGCGTTAATAAATTAAATGACCTCCCTCATCTGATCCGCAGGTACAACTACAGCAAGGTTTTGATATGCACGGATAAAGGGATTGTGCAGTCCGGCAATTTGATTCGACTGGAAAATATGCTGAAAGAAGCCGGGATTGATTTCTTCACCTTCACCGATGTGGAGCCGGACCCGACCATCGAGATCGTCCAGCATGTGAAAAGCTTGTTTATCGAAAACGGATGCGACGCGCTTATCGGCCTGGGCGGAGGCAGCTCGATCGATACGGCCAAGGGCGTTTCCGTTGCCGTAGCGAATCCCGGCGACCTTAGCCAATACGAGGGGAAGGATAAGATTCCACACAAGGGACCCGACCTGATTGCGATTCCAACGACGGCGGGGACCGGCTCCGAGGTCACCCATGCTACCGTATTAAAGGATAAGAAGCGTCAATATAAAATGGGCATTTTAAGCCATACCTTGCATGCCAAGGCGGCTATCCTGGATCCCCAATTGCTGACGACGGTTCCAAGAGGCGTTGCGGCGGTAACGGGGATGGATGCCTTAAGCCATGCCATCGAATCGTACACATCCAATCAGGCGCAGCCGATTACGGAAGCGCTCGGCCTGCACGCCATTCGATTAATCGGCCAAAATTTGCGCCCCTTCGTCGCACGCAGAGCCGATCTTCAAGCCGCCTCCCAGATGATGCTGGCTTCCACCATCGCCGGAGCGGCCTTCATCTGGGGAAGAATCGCCGCCGTCCATGCCATCTCCCATCCGCTCGGCGGTCGGCTCGGGGTCGCGCACGGCATGGCAAACTCGCTGCTGCTGCCTGCCGTGATGCGCTACAACGTCAGTACGAACTACGAAAAATTCCGCGATATCGCGATCGCGCTCGGCGAACCGGTGGAAGGATTAAGCTTGCGCGAGGCTGCAGAGCGCTCGATTCACGCGGTGGAGCAGTTGATTCACGACCTGGAAATTCCGACCACACTGGCTGCTCTTCAACTGCATCCGACCGATGAGGAGCTGGATATCATCGCGAAGGAAGCGATGGATTCCGGGATGACGGCTGCGAATCCGAAGGAATGTACGGTGAAGGATTTACGCAAAATGCTCGAAGAAATTCGATAGGGGGCATGGAGAGATGGGAAATGCACAGCAAACCGCGATTCAAGTGAAAAGCTATATCGGAGGCCGGTGGGCGGCGTCCAAGGGAGAGCCGGTCCAGAGGGAAAATCCGGCCAATACGAATGAAATTGTCGCTGTTGTCAGCAGCGCTACGCAGGAAGACGCGATTCAAGCGATCGAATCGGCTCATGAAGCGTTTCAAACGTGGTCCAAAGTTCCGGCAGTGAAACGAATCGAAACGATTTATAAATTCCTCGAACTGCTGGAGAGAAGAAGACAGGAAATCGCCGAGCTGCTCACCAGGGAGATGGGCAAGCCGATCCACGAAGCGAACGGTGAAATCACGAAAGCGATCAACGAGGTGCGGTTCTCTGCCGGCGAAGCTCTTCGATTGACCGGAGAAACGCTTCCGAGCGAGCGCCCCGGCATTCAGGTGAGAACGGTGCGCGTGCCGAAGGGGGTCATCGCCGCCATCTCTCCGTGGAATTTCCCGCTTGTCACGCCGATGCGTAAAATCGCTCCTGCACTAGCCGCCGGAAATACGGTTGTCTTTAAACCGGCAACGGTGACGGCAGCGATGGGGGCGAAAATTGTGGAATTGTTCGAAGAAGCGGGCCTTCCTGCGGGTGTGCTGAATCTGGTTGTCGGTGCGGGCCGAAGCGTAGGCCATACGCTTGTCTCGCATCCGCTCGTCAAAGGGGTGACCTTCACCGGATCTACGGCGGTCGGCTCCGGCATCTATAAACTGGCTGCGGAGCGCCTCATTGAGGTGCAGCTGGAGATGGGCGGCAAGAACGCCGGTATTATTTATGAGTACCCGGATGTGAAAGGTGCGCTTGACCAGATTTTGTCCGCCGCATTCGCCGCAAGCGGGCAGCGGTGCACATCGATCAGCCGCGTGGTCGTCCAAAGATCGATAGAAAACGAGGTCACAAGCTACTTGAAGGAAAAGCTGGGCTCCTATGTCATTGGCGACGGAATGTCCGGAAACGTCAATATGGGCCCGCTGGTCAGTCAAGACCAACTGGAAACCGTCGAGCACTATGTCCGCATCGGACTGGAGGAAGGCGCTACGCTGGCGGTTGGCGGCAAGAAGCCGACCGGAGTCGAAGGCGGTTATTATTTCGAGCCTACGGTATTCACCCAAGTAACGCCGGAGATGAGAATCGCCAAGGAAGAAATTTTTGGCCCTGTCCTCGTCGTCATCGCGGTAGACAGCTTTGAAGAAGCCGTTCAGGTTGCAAACAACAGCGAATACGGATTGGCCGTATCCTGCTTTACGCACAACATGCAGTACGCGGAGAAAGCGGCCGTGGAAATTGAAGTAGGCATGGTTCATATCAACAACGGGACGATCAGCGAGTCGCACGTTCCATTCGGCGGAGTGAAGGATTCAGCCGTAGGGTCGTACTCGATCGGCTCGACGGGCAAAGATTTTTTTACCGCACTTAAAGTCATTTATTCCAGCCCGAAATAAGGGCGGGCGTTCACGAAACGATTGGTTATTACAACGGGTTGGGAGAGTTGACCTATGAGCTATGAATTAACGGCACAGCAGCTGGAGTGGCAGTCGGTCGCGCGGGATTTTGCCGGGCGGAAGCTGACGCCGGCCAAGCATTGGCTGGAGGGCGAGGAGTTTTGGAATAACGCTAAGATGCTCTCGGAGCAAGGCTTTCTCGGCGTTACGCTGCCTGAAGAATACGGCGGCATGAATCTGGATCTGTTCAGCGCCATCCTTATGATCGAGGAGCTGTGCAGAGTGTGTCCGACGAGCGGCCGCATGGTGTATCACACAGGTCCGGGGATCGCCAACTTCATCAATCACTTGGGGACGCCGGAGCAGAAACGCCAATATTTGCCGAAAATCGTCGCAGGTCAATACTATGTCGCTCTGGGGATGAGCGAGCCGGATGCGGGGAGCGCGGCAACCGATATCCAAACAACGGCCGTGGAAGACGGCGATAACTACAGGTTGAACGGCTCGAAGATCTTTGTCAGCGAAGGGCATATTGCCGATGCCTTTGTCGTGTACGCCAGATTCGGCCATACCGGCAAGCCGTCGGATATCGGCGCGATTCTTGTGGAACGGGGAATGCCGGGCTTTT
Source organism: Paenibacillus sp. EPM92 (assembly GCF_016586185.1). Taxonomy (NCBI): domain Bacteria; kingdom Bacillati; phylum Bacillota; class Bacilli; order Caryophanales; family Paenibacillaceae; genus Paenibacillus; species Paenibacillus sp. EPM92. The sequence goes on along the minus strand of NZ_BCPS01000109.1, from coordinate 24,753 downwards.
CCGTAGGCGTAGCCGAAGAAAATATGAGCGGCGAATTCCAGACGGCGCTCTATTTTGACGACGCGATCGTTCCTAAAGCGAATGTATTGGTGAAAGAGCATGCGTTTAAGGCGCTGATGGGCGTTTATAACGGGGTTCGTTTAGGCTATGCCGCGCAAACGCTCGGGATTACGCAGGCCGCTTTCGACCGCACCTGCCAATATGTGAAGGAACGCAAGCAATTCGGCAAAGAGATTTGCGATTTCCAGGGCGTGCAGTGGATGATCGCCGATATGTATTTGCAGCTGGAAGCGGCCAGGACGCTGCTCTACAAGGCAGCGGCTGACGCCCTCGACAGTAAAGCCGATAAAACGTCGGTAAGCATTGCCAAGGTCTACGTCGCGGAAGCTGCGAAAAAGATTACGGATGATTGTCTCCAGCTTCATGGCGGGTACGGTTTCTCCAAGGAATATCCGCTGGAATGGTATTACCGCTGCGTGCGTGCGGCCTCGATCGCCGGAGGAACGATACAGGTTCATAAGACCATGCTTGCTTCATCGGTACTTGGAAAAAAATTCGATCAACGAAAGTAAATTCCAGTCTGTCCGCGAGGGAGGAGAAAGACATGCCGGAACACACTACGGCAACATTAGTAGAGCAATTGGCCCGGTTTGATGCGGCCATTGTATCGGATTGCCTGGCCGGGAACGAACATGCGATGTCCGCATCGATTAAACCGCTTGACCGCAGCACCCAAATATGCGGGCCGGCGCTGACGGTCAAATGTCAGCCGCAGGATAACTTGATGCTGCATCTGGCGGTAGCTCAGGCGAAACCGGGAGACGTTCTGGTCGCTGTGACGAACCAGCATTACGAAGCCGGTTACTGGGGCGAGATTCTAACGATCGCCGCGATGAAACGCGGTATCCAGGGGCTGGTCATCGACGGCAGCGTCCGGGATATCGGGCCGATTATAGATCTGGGTTTTCCGGTCTTCACCCACTCGGTCTCCATCAAGAAAGCGGAAAAGAAAAATGCGGGTAAACTAAACGTCCCCATCGTTGCCGGAGGCATCACGGTGAATCCGGGGGACATCATCCTGGCCGATGCCAGCGGTGTGGCCGTTGTTCCTTCGCACCGGCTGGAGGAGATCGTGCAAGCGGCTCAGGAGAAGGTGGATTTTGAAAAAATGGTGATCGGGAAGTTGGAGCAGGGGCAATTAACCGTTGATTTGTTCGATCTCCGCAAATATGACTATTAGAACGACGGGAAGGAGGAAGACGCATGCCGGCACCAAGTAGGGGGACAGCGGCCCGCTCCAAAGTCATGACGGCCGAAGAGGCCGTGGCGAAAATTCCAAGCGGCTCGACGATTGCGATCGGGGGCCTCATTTCGATTCTGTGTCCGGAGACGGTCATTGCTGCCTTGGGAAATCGGTTCGAGACGAGCGGGAGTCCTGCGCATGTATCAGTTGTCACCCCCGTTCGCGTCGGTTGGGACAAAGACAACACGACGGGACTCGATCATTTTGCCAGGCCCGGGATGTTAAAGCGCTTGATTAGCGGAAGCTTCAATGTCAAGGAAAGCCCGAGAATTACGGATATGATCCGGAATAATCAAATTGAAGCGTACAGCTTCTCGATGGGAACGTTATTCCAGCTCATACGGAGCATGGCCGGCGGCAACGACGGCATGTTCACCAAGGTCGGCTTGCGGACGTATGTCGATCCCCGTATGGAGGGCGGCAAGCTGAACGAAGCGACGACGGACAATATCAATGAAGTCATCCAGGTGGGTGCAGAGGAATACCTGTATTACCGTCCGCTGCCTATCGATGTCGCGATTATCCGCGGCACGACTGCGGATGAAGATGGCAATGTCTCTCTGGAGCGCGAGCCGGTAACGTTGGCGGGACTCGAAATGGCCATGGCGGCGAAGGCAAGCGGCGGCTATGTGATCGTGCAGGCCGAGCGGCTTACCGCGAAAGGATCGATTTCTCCCCGTTCCGTAGCCATTCCGGGGATATTGGTGGATGCCGTCGTGATCGACCCGGAGCAACAGCAGAGTCTGCTGCCGTACAATCCGAGCTGGACGGGAGAAGTCAAGGCTCCGACCGATGACATGGTGCAGCCCATGGCGCTTGACATGAAAAAGATCATTTTGCGCCGAGCTGCGGAGGAGCTGCTTCCGGGCTCGGTGATCAATCTGGGCGTGGGCATACCGGTTGCGCTGCCGCAGTTATTATTGGAACAACACAGGCTCGATCAAGTGACGTTTTCTTTGGAGCACGGAGCGGTAGGGGGGATCCCTATGGGCGAAGAAGTGTTCGGCGCGCACCGGAATCCGACGGCGTTCTTCACGTCCCCGCAAGTGTTTGATTATTACCATAACGGAGGCTTGTCGGCGACGCTGCTGGGTTTTGCCCAGATCGATGGTTCAGGCAATGTGAACGTGAGCAAGTTTAACGGGATTTTTCGCGGGTCCGGCGGATTTATCGATATCACGCACCGTACGAAGAAAATCATGTTTTGCGGGACGTTGACCAGCGGAGGCCTGGACATCGGCATTCAGGACGGCAAGCTGACCATTGTGAAGGAAGGCAGGCATAAGAAGCTGATCCGGCAGGTCGAGCATTTGACGTTTAATGCGGAGGCCGCGAGAGAAAAGGGACAGGAGCCTGTCTATATTACGGAACGAGCCGTATTCCGGTTAGGGGACAACGGTTTAGTGCTGACCGAATACGCGCCGGGCATCGATGTGGAGAAGGAGATTTTGCCTTACATCGATTTCAAAGTCGACATTGATCCGGACGTCAAGCCCATGTCCCCCCATCTTTTTGTTTAGACGCTGAAGGCTCGCAAGCAACTTGACAAAGGAGACCATACCATGTCCAAACGCAAGATCGCTAGAGAAATATACACGGATGTACTCGTTGTCGGAGGGGGCGGGGCGGCATCGCGCGCGGCGCTTTCCGCGAAAGAAGCAGGGGCCGATGTGCGGATGGCGGTCAAATCCAAGTGGTTAAAAAGCGGTTCTACGGCCACGGCTTTCTCCGAATTGCTTTCGATTGCCGCGGCTATCGGCCACGGGGATGAGCGGGACCATCCGGAAATCCATTATGCCGATACGATGGAATCGGGCGTCGGGTTTATCGATCCCGACCTCGTGTGGGGATTGGCTCATGAAGCCCCGGAACGGATCTATGACTTAATCGCTTTAGGCCTGGAGTTCGATAAACAGCCCAACGGCAAATTGGTTCAAGGCATGAGCGATTTCGCCACGTACCCCAGAACGTGCCGGGTCAATGGCGTCACCGCAAGGCATATCCTTAACATTTTGGCGAAAAGAATCCAAGAATTGGAGCTGCCTGTGGATGAGGATATGATGATTTTCGAAGTGTTGACAGACGGGAACAACCAAGTGACCGGCGCTCTGGGGTGGCACCGGGAGACGAATGAAATGGTGCTGTACCGGACACCGGCTGTCATTTTCGCCTGCGGCGGTTCCCACGGCATTTATAAATATGGGGTAGGCACGCCCGACATGACCGGCGACGGTTACGCGATGGCTTATAAACTCGGTTTGCCGCTGATCAATATGGAGTTTGTGCAGATCGGGCCGGCTGCCTTATTCCCGTCGATTACACTGCTGTCCGGACCGGTCTGGAAAACGAATCCGGTGCTGACGAACGGCAAGGGGGAACCTGTGTTTGACGGCATTCTTCCGGAGGGAGTAACCGTTGAAGAGGTCTACAAGGAAAAGGTGTTCCCGTTCTCCGTGTCTAACGTTTCCTTCTATCTGGATACCTCCATTCAACGGGAATCGGAGAACAATCCGTCGCCAAGAGGCGCCGTCTGGTATCGCAAAGGGCCGGGCACCGACGAATTGATTGAAGCGAAAATGCCGAAAACGAAGCGCGTGCTGAAAAGCAAAGGCATCGAGCTGGACCGGGATCGATTCGAGATCGGACTCATTTCCCAGTGCAATAACGGCGGCGTGCAAATTCGTAACATGAATGGCGAGACGGAGGTCGCGGGACTGTATGTCGCCGGAGAAACGGCGGGCGGCCTGCGCGGACCGGACCGGCCGGGCGGCAACTCGCTTGCGGAAGGCCAAGTGTTCGGACACAGGGCGGGCGCGGCTTCCGCGCAGTATGCCCTGCGGCAGGCAGAGAAGCCGAACCCGTACCCTCAAGCTGCCGCCAAGCTGGACGGCTATCAGGACTGGCTGCGAAAGAGCGCCGATGGAACAAGGAGTATCCAGGAGGCCGCTGATTCGGTTAGGGCGCTCATGCACAGAAATTGCCTGGTCATCCGAAGTGAGAAGCGGCTGTCGGAAGCCTGGGACGTGCTGTGCAGCCTGGAGACGAAGCTGTTCAACGGCGAATTTGAGATCGATGACAGCCGCTTCGTTCAAGCCGTAGAACTCCATCATATGCTTGTTTCCGCCAAGCTGATCGTCCTTTCCGCGCTTGAAAGAAAGGAAAGCCGAAGCTGTCATTACAGGGAGGACTTCCCCGAGAAGAACGACAAGGACTGGACCAAAAGCATCCGGGTCCAGCAGAAGGACGGTCAAATGACGACGGAATTTTATGTCTGGCCTACCCGGGCCAGCAGGCAAGGGTGATGATCCTATGTTCGTTAAAACCGAAACGGTCGCTGACGGCATTACGAAGGTTACGCTGGCCAATCCGCAACTGAACCTGTTATCCAATCAGGTGAAAAAAGAACTCAAAGATACGTTTTCCCTGATCGCCCAAGATTCGAGTGTCCGTGTTGTTGTGTTTGAAACGGAGGGTCCGCATTTTTGCTGCGGCGCCGATTTGAAAGAGTTTCCCGCGCGCATCGAGACGAAAGCGGCCCGGATCGTATGGGATGAAGGTCATGCCATGCTGCAGTCGATCCTGCATACGCCGCAGCCGACCATCGCCTGCATCCAGGGAAAGACGCTCGGCGGTGGCGCCGAGCTGGCGGCGGCTTTCGATTTTCGGATTTTTGCCGATAACGTCCAGATCGGTTTTCCTGAAGTGTTTCGGGGCGTGTTTCCGGGAAATGGCGGATTGGAACGAACGATCGACATCGCGGGCGCCGGCAAGGCGATGCAGCTGATGATGACGGGCAGCGTCATCTCCGCGGCGGAAGCGAAGCGCATAGGCATGGCTTCCGAAGTCGTGCCGCCGGCCCGGTTATATTCAACTGCTCTTGAGCTGGCGGCAGAGCTCACCTCCCTGCCGGCGGCAGCCGTACAAGCGGTGAAACAAGCTGTGATTCAGTACGGTCTCTCCAAGCACGATTTCAATCGGATCGGACGCGAGCTTTTCTATCAGGTTCATGAAACCGAGGACGTTAGAGAAGGCGTGCAAGCCTTTATGGATAAGCGAAAGCCGGTGTATAAGCACCGTTAATCGCGTAAATACCACATCAAATCGGGGAGGGGATCGACTTGAAAATCTGGGTCTGCTTGAAGCAAACGTTTGATACGGAAGACAAAATAAAACTGGATCACGGGAACGTCGTGGAAGACCAGGCGAATTGGATTATGAATCCTTATGATGAATATGCGGTGGAAGAAGCGGTGAGGCTGCGCGAACGGTTCGGCGGAGAGGTGGCCGTTGTGACGATCGGTCCCGAGCGGGCAGAGTCTTCGCTGCGCCATGCGTTGGCGATGGGCGCGGATCAAGGGGTGATCATCAGCGGAGTGGAGGGCGATGAGCATGTCATCTCCCGAACGCTTGCCTGCTATTTCCGGGATAAGGACATCGATCTTCTTCTTACGGGCAATCAATCGATCGATAACGGAGCGGGACAAGTAGGCGTTCGCCTGGCCGAGGAGCTGAAGCTCCCTCACGTCACCTCGGTTATTCAATTCAACATCGAGCAGGGCCGGGCCGAATTGGAGCGGGATGTGGAGGGCGATATATATAAAATCGAAGGAAAGCTGCCGCTGCTCGTCACCTGCCAGCAGGGGCTTAACGAGCCGAGGTATCCTTCTCTGCCTAACATCATGAAGGCGAAGAAGAAACCGATTACGACGATCCAGGCCGATCAATTGCCGGGACTGGACAGAACGGCCAAGACCGTAACGGTGGACCGGTACTTGCCTCCGAAAAGGCAGGCATGCCGGTTTATCGACAATAACGATTTGCCGCATGCGGCAGGTGAGCTTGTCGACATTCTGTTTGAGAAAACATCGATTTTTTAGGGGGGAGGACGTACGATGAATCGAAAAGTTCTCGTTATTACAGAAATGAAAGGCGCCGCACTTCGTCAAGTATCTTTGGAGGGGGTGTCCATCGGCAAAAAAATGGCCGGCAGCGGCACCTTGATCGCGGCGGTGTTCGGAAGCCAGGCGTCCCCGCATGTAGAAGCCTTGGGCGAGCATGGCGCCGATCAAGTCCTGCTGTTCCCGGACGCCCTGTTCGATGCGTATCATTCGGACATCTACTATCAGGCCTTCGTCCAAGCGATTCAAGAAACGAATCCGGATGTTATTATCGCGGGACATACGGCGAATATGAAGGATGTCGCGCCGAGGATTGCTTCCCGTTTCGGCTATGGCTTGGTCACGGACTGCACGCATGTGGAGTTCGAAGGCGACGAGCCGGTTTATGTACGGCCGATATATGCGGGTAAAGCATTCGAGAAGAAACGGTTCACCTCGGACACGATGTTTGTGACCATCCGGCCGAACAACTTCAAGGCCGAACCATTACGGGAGCGGGCGACACCGGAAGTGATTCCGTGCGAGGCGGGCAGCGTAGACCTGAGAACCGTGATCCGCGACATTGTGCTTAAATCGACGGGCGCGATCGATTTGGCGGAAGCCAAAATCGTCGTTTCCGGGGGACGGGGGATCAAGAGCAAGGACGGATTTCAGCCTTTGCAGGAACTGGCCGCCGTGATCGGCGGAGCGGTAGGGGCTTCCAGAGGCGCTTGCGACGAAGGGTATTGCGATTACGGCCTGCAAATCGGTCAGACGGGCAAGGTCGTGACTCCCGATCTGTATATCGCATGCGGGATTTCCGGAGCGATCCAGCACGTTGCCGGCATATCGAACGCCAAAACGATTATTGCGATTAATAAGGACCCGGAAGCTCCGATCTTCCAAATCGCGGACTACGGCGTTGTAGGCGACTTGTTCGAGATCGTGCCTTTGCTAACGGAGGAATTCAGAAAAAAACTGGCCATTTAGGAACCGGGAGCACGGAAATGAAACCCGGGCGGTGTGTATCCTATTGAAGGAACCGGATATTGTTGTTATTATGAATCCGTATTCAGCTAGAGGACAAAAGGTTTATATAAGGAAGTGACCACTATGAAAAAAACCGTTGTATACAAATCGCTTTCCGAGCAGGTCTACGAGGCGATTAAAGACTCGATTATCAGGGCGGAGCTGAAGTCCGGGGACCGCATCGTCGAGCTGGAGCTCGCAAGAACGTACGGCGTCAGTCAAAGCACGGTGCGTGAAGCTTTAGCGCTGCTGCGCAAGGATGAGTTAGTCGTAACGCACGGCAACAAAGGAACGTATGTTTCGAACTTCTCGAAGAAAGACGTGGAGGAAATGTACAGCTTCCGCGAAGTGCTCGAAACGTTTGCCATCAGCAGGGCTATCGAACGTATTACGGACGCGGATATCGCTGAACTGGAGGCCATCTATAACGAGATGGTGACCGCCGGCCAAACCGACGATATTGAAAAAATGAGAATCAGCGATGTTGCTTTTCACAGCGTTATTTATAAAATCGCCGATCATTCCTTCGTCTATCAGGTTTGGCAGGATGTGACCAATAAGATGAATCGCGTCTGGTATTTCACCAACCAGTTTTATTTCAGCGATTTGCTGGAGCTTGCCTACATGCATAAACCGATCCTCGATGCCTTTAAGAACAAAAACAAAGAAGAAGCGTGCGCTACATTCATTACCCATTTGAATTATGTGAGACATCAATTCCTGGGTCCGGCCAAACATGAAGATGATGCTCAATAAATAGGAGAGGTTATTATGGGGGCTGCCATTCCGTTTTTGGTGTTTTTAGGGGTAACGGGGCTCGCGCTTTATTTATTGATGAAGGTTCTTTACACACGTTACCTCTATATTCGTTTGGGTAAGCCTGCATCCGCTCCGTTATATTCCAAAGAACGCCTGATAAATTTTCTGGGCGAAGTTTTCGGCCAGAAGAAGCTGTTGAAGGATCGGAAAAGCGGATGGATGCATATCGTTATTTTTTATGGGTTCATCATTTTGCAGGCAGGCGCCATCGATTTGATTTATAAAGGACTAGCGGGCAAGCCGCTGCCGATCCCGGGATATTCCGCGTTCTCGTTGGTACAGGAAATTACCGTTCTCCTCATCCTGGGGGCGGCCGGCTACGCAGGATACCGAAGGTATATCGAGAAGGTTAAACGTCTTAAACAAGGGTGGAAGCCTGGTATTGTTTTGTTTTTCATCTTCTTTCTGATGCTCTCCGTTTTGTTTACGCTTTCCTTTGAACGTGTCATGCTGCAGCATGATTTCGCATGGCATGCGCCCGTCTCATCCGCTATTGCCCTCCTGTTCGGAGGCTTATCCTTGCAGTCGTCCGTCAACTTGTTTTTTACGTGTTGGTGGATTCATCTATTGATCCTGTTGGCATTTGCGGTTTATGTCCCGCAGTCGAAGCATTTTCATATTATAGCGGCGCCGGTCAATTTATGGCTGAAGCGAAGCGAGCCGCCCGGAAAATTGAAAACGGTTGATTTGGAAGATGAGAATGCCGAATCGTTCGGCGTTGCGAAAATAGAAGATTTCACGCAAACGCAAATGCTGGATTTTTACGCCTGCGTGGAATGCGGGAGATGCACCAACGTTTGTCCGGCTTCCAATACCGGAAAGTCGCTGTCCCCCATGCATATGATCGTCAAGATGCGGGATCATTTAATGGAGAAGGGCCACAGCTTGACGTCCAAATCGCCGTGGGTGCCCGGCTTTGTGTTCGGCTATGAGGGAGCGCATGCTTTCGATCATGCGAATCGGCCCGGCACATTCCCGGAGCAGGACGTAACCAATATCGGACCCACCATGCAACTGCAAAAAACGGGCTGGGCCGTAACCGGTAAGAACATTGAAGACGTCCAGTTAATCGGCGATGTCATGAGCGAAGAAGAAATCTGGGAGTGCACCACTTGCCGAAATTGCGAAGACCAATGTCCTGTCGGCAACGAGCATGTCGATAAAATTATTGATTTGCGCCGGCAGCTTGTTCTTATGCAGGGCAGCATTCCTGCGGGCGGACAGCGTGCGCTTCAAAACATTGAGAGACAAGGCAATCCATGGGGATTCAGCAAGAAGGACCGTTTTCAGTGGAAAGAAGAAGCGGGGGACCTGCACGTGCCGACGGTGAAAGAGAACCCCGGGTTTGAGTATTTATTGTTTATTGGCTCGATGGGTTCCTATGATGCGAGAAACAACAAGGTGACGCGTTCTCTTGTGAAGCTGTTGAACGAAGCGGGCGTCAATTTTGCCGTGCTCGGAGAAGAGGAGAAAAATTCAGGGGATACGGCGCGAAGACTGGGCAATGAATTTTTGTTCCAGGAGCTGTGCAGAGAGAACATCGAGCTGTTTAAAAAGTACAAGGTCCAACAAATCGTGACCGCCTGCCCGCACACCTTCAACACGTTGAAAAACGAATACCCGGAATTCGGCCTGGAGGCGGAAGTGTATCATCATACGGAATTGCTCGATCAGTTGGTCACAGAGAAGAAGTTAATTCCTAAACGCGAAATCAAAGAGCGGATTACGTACCATGATTCTTGTTATTTGGGGCGCTACAACGACGTTTACGACCAGCCGCGGAACATTCTGCGCTCGATACCCGGCGTCGAGCTGGTGGAGATGGAGCGGGCGAAGGAGAACGGGATGTGCTGCGGCGCCGGGGGAGGGATGATGTGGATGGAGGAGACGGCGGGCAAACGTGTGAACGTCGCCCGTGTCGAACAGGCCATCGCCGTCCATCCTACCCTGATCAGCAGCGCATGTCCCTACTGCCTTACCATGATGAGCGATGGGGCTAAACTGAAGAATGTGGACGAACAAGTCAAGACGAAGGATATCGCTGAAATTTTAGCGGAATCCGTTCTGTAAACCAGCGATATTTGATCAGGTCATCTTCGTTTAGAGGGTGGCCTTTTATTCGTTCACACGAAGCAGCCGCCATTCGGAGAACCCGCCTTCCAATCAACATGTCAGCAATAAACTATAATGATTCAGCAAGATCGGTTGTATTATTTTTCGGTATGCCTCGTTTACACTTAGACTAAAGTTTCGGTGGAACAATCGAGGTGGACGATGTCGCTTCTTAAACTGAGAAATATTAGCAAAATGTTCTATGGCGTTCAGGTGCTCCATGAGATCAATTTGGAATTGAGAGCCGGAGAAGTCCATGCGCTTGTCGGAGAGAATGGGGCCGGTAAATCAACGCTCGTCAACATAGTCGCAGGCGTACATGAACTAACCTCTGGCGAAATCTATGTGGACAATCGGAAGGTGCACATAAAGTCGCCTTATCACGCCAAGAAGCTGGGAATTTCTATTGTGTATCAGGAACCTTGTCTGATTCCGGATATGACGATCGCCGAGAACATATTTATCGGGGCGCAGCCTTCTTTCTTAGGTATTTTCTCCAATTACATGAACATGAAAAAGAAATCCAGGGAGCTGTTGAAATCGCTCGGGAGCCATCTTCATCCGGCTGCGCTTGTCCGGTATCTTTCCCCGGCAGACCGGTATCTTGTAGCGATCGCCCAGGCAGTCGCGCATAAACCGAAAATATTGATTATGGATGAACCCGGCGATTATTTGAACGATCATGAACGCTCGCATCTGTTCCGGCTGATCAAGAGCTTAAAGGAACAAGGGATTGCGATCCTATATATCACCCACCGGCTCAAGGAAATTGCTGATCTGTGCGACCGGATCACCGTGTTGCGCGACGGCCGGCATGTGATTACATGTAAGGTGAACGGACTATCGGAGCGGGATATGGTCCGGCTCATGCTGGGACGCGAGCTTCACACTTTATTTCCGCCCGTTAACGAAGTATTGGGTAAAGAATTGCTGCGGATTGAGCGTTTATCGAAGGAACCCTGGTTCCATCATGTAAGTTTCAAGCTGCACGAAGGTGAAATATTAGGCTTGACCGGTCTGGTAGGATCCGGACAAACGGAATTGGCCAGTACCATCTTCGGAGAAACCAAGAAAGATTTCGGCGTAATTTACTGTAAAAATATAGAGTTCGATGCAGCTAATCCTCACCAAGCGGTGAAGAAGCATTTTGGCTATGTGCACGAAAACCGGATCGAGTCAGGACTGCTGATGGACATGAGCGTATCCAGTAATTTATCCATTTCGAGCTGGAACAGGCTTTCCCGCCGTCACTTTATGTACAAAGACGATGAGCGGGACCTGGCGATCGATAAAGTGATGGAGCTGGACATCAAAATTCATCATGTTGACCAGGAAGTAAAGTATTTAAGCGGCGGGAATCAGCAGAAGGTCATGTTGGGCAGATGGCTTGCAGCCGACAGCGAGATCTACCTGTTGGATGAACCGACACGCGGTATGGATATGGGCTCGAAGGCCGAGTTGTATGTACTGATTCATGAACTGGTCAAGAAAGGCAAGGGGGTTGTCTTAATTTCTTCGGATCTGCAGGAGCTCCTGGGTCTATGTACGCGCATCTTGGTCATGCATCATGGAAAAGTAGCGGGCGAGCTGCCTCGTCATGAAGCGACGGAAGAAAAGATTTTAAATCTGATGCAATAGTTTCATCAATAATAGCGTGAAGAGGTGTTACGATTTGCAACAGGGACAGAAACAAGGATCTATGCCAGAAATCATTTCTCCGTTTGCCAACATGCGTGTATCGAAACGAAGCCTTTTTCGTTACTTGGGAAGTCTGGGACTGCTTGCCGTGATCCTCATTTTTTGTGCAGTTCTCACCATGCTTTCGCCCGTCTTTTTTACGGCGACGAATTGGGTCAACCTGCTTCTTCAATCGACGATTCTTGCTGTGCTTGCTATGGGATTAACCTTTGTTATGATGACGGGAGGAATCGACCTTTCGGTTGGAGCGGTATTGGCGGTTTCGTCTATGATCGGTCTTGACCTGATTGTCGACCATCAAGCTCCTGTCCTCGTGGGAGTTGCAGCTTCATTGCTGATCGGCATCCTTTTCGGCTTGGTTAACGGGATTATGGTCACCCGAGTGGGAATCCCTCCGCTTATCGTGACTTTGGCCACAATGGGAGTTGCGCGCGGGATCGTCCTTATTTATTCGGATGGAGCTAAAGTAACGAAAATTCCGGACAGCATTATTTATTGGGCCAATGGGGAAATAGAGGGGATTCCCGTACTGCTTCTCATCGTCGGGTTGTTGGCGATGATCGCCCATATCCTTCTTTCACACACGATATACGGACGATCCCTCCGTGCCAGCGGCGGGAATGAATTAGCAGCGAGACTGGCAGGAGTCCGGACCAAGGGCGTCATCACGGGCGCCTATGTGCTGTCGGGAGCGACGGCGTCCATCTCAGGCCTTCTGCTTGCAGCCCGGCTGGAATCGGCGGGTCCGAACGCCGGATTGGGCATGGAACAGACCGTCATTGCGGCTGTCGTCATTGGCGGCACCAGTTTATTTGGCGGACAAGGCCATATAGTGGGCACCCTGCTGGGCGTTCTCCTGATTTCCCTTGTTTCCAACGCGGTGAATTTGTTGAATGTACCGCCGGCATGGGATCAAGTGGTGAAAGGCTTGGTTATTCTTATCGCGGCGTTACTCGATGTGTACCGAAGGAAATATTCGCAGGACGGTTACTCCAAATAACGAAGGGGGATCGCAGGCTGCGCGCATAGCCAATAAACGGATTGGGGAAAAATACGGTTGATTCCTATTAAGTGCTAGCAGAAGAAAGGCGAAAAGAGACCCATGCCATATGCAGAAGTCAACGGAACTACGTTGTATTACCGTGTTAAGGGATCGGGGTTGCCGATCATTTTCGTTCATCCTCCCTTGCTGGAGGGCAACAACTTCGACGATCAGTTGGAACAGCTGTCCGACACTTATCAAATTATAACCGTCGATGTTCGTGGTCATGGCAGGAGCCCCTATTCCAAGCAGCCGCTGACCATTCCGTTGATAGCCGGCGATATTCGCGGGTTAATGGACGCGCTCGAGGTGAAGAAGGCTTGCATTTGCGGCTATTCGACCGGCGGCTCGGTGGCGCTTGCGGCCATGCTCGCTTATCCGGGCCTGTTCCACGGGGGAATCCTTATAAGCGCTATGTCGGAGGTCAGCGATCTTATGCTGAGAAGCAGGTTCTGGGCTGCGATTTATACATCGGGCCTTCATGCCAAACGAGTTCTGACCGCAGCCATCACCTGGGGCAATGCGAGCTCACCGGAAAACTTTAAGAAGCTCTATAGTGCTGCCCTAAGAGGAGACATCCGCAATCACAAGCAATATTACAAAAGCGGATTGACTTATAGCTGCACGCAGCGGCTGAAGGAGATTCCCCTGCCGACCCTGCTGCTCTACGGTAAGAAAGATTCCGGCTTTCACAAATATGCGAAAATGCTCCACCGGCAATTGCCGAACAGCACGCTGCATTTCATCCCTAAAGCGAAACACCAGCTGCCAACCAAATGGGCAGGCCCGACTAACAGGCTGATTCGACAGTGGATCGAGGCGCAGCCGTTTGCAACAACGGGTCGTCGCATCCTTCGCGACCTCCAGGAGACGCACGTTCCTATCCCTGTATTTGAGCCTGGGACGATTCAAGAAGAGCCTAATCAACAAGCATAAAAAGATACTTGCATACATCACTTTAAGGCTGTTGAGCATGGTCAACAGCCTTAAACCGTTCGCCGCGACAGGCTATTTTTCTACGGTTGTAGATTTTCGAAAGGTTAGCAGCTCGGATACCGTAACGAATCGGTAGCCGCGTTCCTTCAATTCGGGAAGCACTTGCTTCAAGGCTTCCAGCGTTTGGCTTTTTCCTTCGACATAATCGTGGAATAGAACAATGTCGCCGTTACGCGCGTTTTTCAAAACTTTGTTGACGATTTTATTTACGCCCGGCTTGTTCCAGTCCTCGGTGTCCTGATGCCATGACCACATGACGACCAGATAACCGTTTTTTTTCGAAGCATCCACTACATTTTCGCTGTAATAGCCTCCAGGAGGTCGGAACAGATGCGGTTTCTCCCCCGTTGTCGTGAAGATGGCTTGTTCGGCCTTTAGTATTTCATTTTTTATTTTTTCCCCGCCCATCCTTTTTCTGAAATAACTGTGACTGTAGGTATGGTTCGCAATTTCATGGCCTTCGACGATTTCCCTCTTTGCCAGCTCGGGGTACATTTCAACGCGCTTTCCGACTACAAAGAAGGTTGCTTTCGCCTCATATTGTTTCAGAAGGTCTAAAATTGCCGGGGTATCCGCAGGATCGGGACCATCGTCAAAGGTTAGAGCTATTATTTTTTCGTCGCTGGGTACTTCCCACACAATATCCCCCCGGGCTTCATAATATTCCCGATTTTTGTTTTGCGGTGCGGCCTGAACATGGTTCAGCAATGTGGCGGAGAGTAAAGCAGTTGCAACCAGTGAACGGCAGATGATGCGCATCATATTCCTCCTTCAATGTAACATCCCTATAATAACCATCTTGTTGGCATCCTATGTTCACATTATTATCCTGTCATTGTTTTCTTTATTTATGTAGAAAATGAATGCTGACAAACTAATAGGGAAGTGGGCCAAGTGAAGCAAATGAACAAACAACTTATCATCCTGACGATTTGCGCCAGCGCCATATTTGGGCTGCCTCAAATTCTGTTCGCTGAACAGCTGCTGGAGCAAGGGGGGCTCCCAAAGGCGGTCATTGTGATCGATGATTTGGGGAACAACATGACGGGGACGGAAGAAATGCTCAATTTGCCTTATCCGATTACGGTTGCGATTATGCCGTTTCTACCGTCAACCAAGAGTGATGCGGAAGCGGCTCATCGTAAGGGACACGATGTTATTGTTCATTTGCCGATGGAGCCGTTGAAAGGGAATCGGAGCTGGCTCGGCCCAGGCGCAATTACTTGCGATTTAAGCGATGAGGAAATCCGTAAACGGGTAAATGCGGCCATCGACGATGTTCCGCACGCGATTGGAATCAATAATCATATGGGATCGAAAGCGACCGTTGACGAGCGTGTGATGAACATCGTGTTGACGGTTTGCCATGAAAGAGGACTATTCTTTCTGGACAGTCATACCAATTATCGGAGTATTGTCTCGAAAGTGGCCCGACAGATCGGTGTTCCTTGCATAGAAAACCACATTTTTTTAGATGATATAAAAAATAAAAAACATGTGATGAAGCAGCTCCGATTATTGCAGCAGCATTTAACGGAACACGAAAAGTGTGTCGCAATCGGACATGTTGGAGCAGGGGGAAAGGGGACGGCCGAAGTTATTAAACAAGTGCAGGCTCAAGCGCGTGATATCGAATTCGTAGTTATTTCCAAGCTGATCGAAGGCCAAGGCATTCAAGAAAATCCATTGCAATTCCATCCCAATTAAAAAGGAGCGAGTTTCGAATGTTCATCCAAACAGGTAAAGGTATAGCTCTGCTGGCCCTCTCATTGTCCGTGTTCGCCGCTGGCTGCACGAATAAAACAACGAATCAGGTAAGGCAGCAGGCGGCTCCGCAGCCAGCTCAAAACGCACCGTTAACGAATGCTGAAAACCGTGTCGAAATCGCTAAAAATGCGGCTGACAAGATTGTCCGATTGAATGGCGTCAAGCAAGCCAATGTGCTGGTTACCAGACGCAATGCTTATGTAGCGGCGGTCGTGGACACGCCTCAAACGGAAATCCCGCAACAGCTGGAAGAACAAATCGCCAATGAGGTTCGTTCAACCGATCCGAATATCCAGCACGTTTATGTGTCCACGAATCCCGAATTTGTAGACCGGGTTAACCGGTACGTTCAAGATATAGGGCAAGGAAGACCGGTAGCCGGTTTTGTTGAAGAATTCAGTGCGATGATCCAGCGTCTTTTTCCAACGGCCCGTTAAATTAAAAAGGTAAAATATAAAAGAAACAAATAAAAGGAGCCGGCGCGGCTCCTTTTATTTGTCCTTGTTTAATAAGTATTATAAATGTTTTCGCACTCTTCGGCGGTGGGTTCATAGAAGCAATGTCTTTTATACCGTCCTACCAAAGGCTGGTTATACCAAGTCGGAGGACAATCACCGGGAGGTCTGAAATACCACAAACTGAATTTCGCCGGCCAATGTCTCTCGCCATCGACCGATCTTTTGGCCAGACGTTTTTCCCGATCACGTGCCTTTTGGTAGAAATATCCATACAATGTCGCTTCGAAAGCGTGTGGCTGAAATACCATTTGCGGAATCGTACGAATGTCTTTAAAGTCGGAGCAATTGGCCCGGACCCGGTTAATTCCTACGTTCCCGACAAGCAGCATGCCCTTTTCGCCTTCGCCTTCCGCTTCAGCCCGAAGCAATCTGGCCAAGAGTGCAATATCCTGTTCTCTGGCTTTAACAACCGCCATGATTTCACCTCTTTATTTTGGAGATATGGGGGTAACGGTTTTTGACAATACATACTATTCAAACGCGGAATTTATGTGACGTTCACCCATCAGGGTGTCAGCAAGCCGGGTTCACGAGCTGGAATTCGCTTTGGCGACAGGACGTCGCTTACGGTCCCTATATGCAATCCTTTGTGCTGCAAAGCCTGGATCATCCCGTCAAGCGCCAGGCTGGATGAACGGGTGGGATGCATCAGAATCAATGACCCGTTCCCGGCTTTAGTCCCAATCTTATGAATGAGGGATTGCGGACTCGGATTTTGCCAGTCCACCGTATCCAAAGTCCATAACACGGTGTTCAGCTTCAAGCTTAACGCGATTTCTACGGTTTGCTTATCGAAATCACCGGAAGGGGGAGCGAACCAGCGGTTCTTAACCTGCAAGTGCGTTTGAAGCAGCTGCTCGGTTTTTGAAATTTCCAGGAGAGCCTGACTTTTGCTTAATTGGCTCATATTTTTGTGGGAATACGCGTGATTGGACAGCTCATGGCCGCGGCTTCCTATCTTTTGTGCGGTGGCCACATTTTTTTTCAGCCAGGAACCGTCAAAGAAAAAGGTCGCTTTCACTTTATGCTTGTCCAAGGTGTCGAGAATTTTGGGAATGAATTCTTCGCCCCAGGCTACATTGATCATAAAAGCGGCCATCGGTTTTTGAGGGTTGCCGCTATAGATCGGCTCCGCTCCCAAATTATCCAGATTCACACTCGGCGAGGTTTCGTTATATACATATTGAATCGGGCTGCCGGCAGGCTTGTTCTTATTGAGCTCGTAGGTTCGTTCCGTATCGACCTCAAGGCCATTATAACCCGGTATGGCGCCCCACACGCGATCGACCCTCGCGTCAACGGGAGGAATTCGCTTCTTCGGAGCTTCCTCGATAATTCGGGTCATCACGGCATCCAGACCGAGAGGCGGCGCAGAGAATCCGGTGATGAGAGGCAGTGCGCAAAGCGCCAGGGCATAACAACGTTTGAACTGAAACATTTCGTTCATAACTCCTTTCCTTTGTCTCCATGATTTCATTGATTTTGTTCACCGGTATCTTTTTGGCTTAAACTGAACAATCAAAAAGAGCAGCGGGATATAGGCGTATACAAAATAAAAACTGAAATTGTCGTATAAATCGGCAAATTGCCTGATAAGTCTGCGCTCGTCCAAGACGTTGGACAATACGAAGAACAGAATTAGAAAAACGATCAGGCTTGAGCGCTGCTTGATAGGGGAGATTCTCTCTCTCCAACGCCAGTTTGAATAATCCGAATCTTGGGATGATGTTGATGGATGGTCTGTTCCAAAAATAAAATGTTTTTAGTTTCGGTCAGATCTATTTCAGGCGGAGCATCTTTGATCTGGCAATTCAAGATAAAATCGATTTCGTTCGTAATTGAAATTTGCACAAAATCGCTGGATTTTTTAGTTTTCTCAAACAAATGCACAATATGTTGTTGAGGATTTGCTGCTTGTTTCTTATTTATTCTTGAACAGCCATGGCCGGAATAACATAATAGGGTCACCTCACCCATTAGCATCTATAGAAGGTTAAATTTCTATTCAATGAAAAGCCGAAGGGCCACTCCTTATCAGGAATGGCCCTCTTGCTATGGATGGGATTATTCGAATATTCCACTAGTTCTTATTTCTGCAAGGCTTGTTTGACCGTATCCTTCAAAGGCGTCAAGGTTCCGATCAGCTTGACCAGATCATCCGATGTTTTAGATGTCTCGCCCACGGAAACCGCATGATAAATACCCGCCATAAGTACGGCAATAGGCTCAGGCAAGCCGGCGTTCAAGAGTATATTTTTTTCTTCTTCGAAGGAAACGGACTGGTGAACGATTTTTTTACCGGTAACCTCAGAAACGATTTGAGCCAAATCGTCAAAGCTCCAGGTTTGATTGGAAACAAGATTATACGTCTTGTTCTCATGTCCTTCACCTGCAAGAACGGTCGCTGCAGCCAAGGCCAGATCGCTGCGGGTCACGGAATTAACGGTTCCGCGACCTGTATTCGTCACAATGGCTCCATGCTCTACGGATGCGCCAAGTCCCGGATTTATAAATACTTCGGTGTACAGAGAGTTGCGAAGGAACGTATAGGGAATGCCGGTGGTACGGATCGCATGCTCCGTAGCCAGATGGACCTGGGCTAGAGGGACGATCGATTCCTCCCCAAAGGCATATCCGGTATAGGCAATATGTCGAACGCCGGCATCCCGCGCCGCTTTGACGACATTCGCATGTTGAACGACGCGCAGCGTATCGTCGGAGTCAGGGCTTGAAATAAAGAGCAGCTTGGAGGCGCCGGCGAAAGCTTGTTGAAGGGATTCCGGTTTCGTGTAATCGCCATAACGAACTTCAATTCCGAGCCCGGCGAGCGAAGAAGCTTTCTCCACATTGCGGACGACGGCTGTGATTTGAGCTGCAGGAACTTTTTTGAGCAGATGTTCGATGACAAGGCCTCCGAGTTCGCCTGTAGCGCCGGTAACAAAAATGGACATGAGATTTCTTCCCTTCTTCTGATCAATTTTTCGAGAATGGCAACATTGTAACTGATTCTGTTACAACGCATGCAAAAAAATTAGAAGAACATAGAACCAGCTACAGACCACATGAACAAATCAGCTCATTAAAGAGCGGTTTTCTTGCGTAGTTCAGTCACCAGTTGATTCAGCGTTACTTGAGCTAGTTGACGCTCCATGGCAGACTGAGCTTCAAGCATGTTCGTTCGAAGAACGGATTCGATGTTAGCCCCAACCGGACAAGCAGGGTTAGGGTGTCCATGGAAATTAAAAAGCTCACCTTTCTCGACGACTTCAACCGCCCGATAAACGTCCAGCAGCGTTATTTCATCCAGCTCTTTGCGCAGGTAAGCTCCGCCGGCACCGGCCTTGACATGCACGAATCCGGCTTTTTTGAGGCTGCTGATAATTCTGCGGATCACGACCGGGTTCGTATTTACGCTGGCCGCTATGAAATCCGATGTACATGGCGATGGACTTATAGCTATAAGAGACAAGATGTGAACAGCGATGGAAAAGCGGCTGCTAATTTGCTTCATGTCGTTCACCTCTCGGGTGTAATCATTATAGTTACAACAAAAAATGAAGTCAAGGGGATGTATCTTCTGCAGCTGCTCTTTGCGCAGAAGCCTGTCTTATATCTGATATCCTCTTTTTACCCCATTCATACATCATTTCTATAATGGGCAGCAGCGTCATGCCAAGCTCCGTCATGGAATATTCCACTCTCGGAGGCACTTCAGGAAATACCTCGCGATGGACAATGCCGTCATCGATTAATTCCTTCAGCTGGCTCGTTAACATTTTATGCGTAATTTTAGGCAATAACCTCTGAAGCTCGCTGAAGCGCTGCGCTCCCTCTCTTCCCAGATGCCAAAGGAGCACCAGCTTCCACTTTCCTCCAATAATAGCCAGCGTCAATTCTTTCTCGCAATTGAAATCCCCATTCTTGATTTTATCCAATATTTCCTCGCGCAGATCGGACATTTTATTCTCCTAACTTCTCATAAGTTACTTTTTTGTAACCAGCGCACAAAAAAGTGCATTCTTTTATAATTTCTTCACAGCGTATACAATCTAGCTTGTAAACAACTACGTTGCAAGGAGAGGTGATACGAGTGTCTAAGAAGGTATTGATTTTGACAGGGGATGCTGTCGAAGCGTTAGAAGTATACTATCCCTATTACCGCTGTCTGGAAGAAGGCTTTGAAGCGGTGATCGCTTCCCCTACAGAACAGAAGGTGCTGCATACCGTCGTCCATGATTTTGAAGGATGGCAAACCTTCACGGAAAAACAAGGCTATAACATCGAGTCGCATGCTTCTTTCGAAAATATTAACCCTGAGCAATTTGATGCGTTAATCATTCCGGGGGGACGTGCGCCGGAGCATATTCGCCTTCATCCGGATTTTGCCAGACTTGCCGGCCATTTCTTCGAAAAAAATAAACCCATAATGATCCTATGCCATGCCAGTGTAGCTCTAACGGTAATTGCAGACCATATTAAGGGCCGCGAAATGACTGCTTACTATGCTTGCCGTCCGGAGGTTGAAGCTGCGGGCGCCAAATATATTGAGACTCGCTGCCACGTCGACCGTAACCTGGTCTCCGGGCATGCTTGGAACGACCTTCCACAGCTCATGAAAGAATTTGTTAAGCAAGTCCATGCAGTAAATTAAGCTGTAGATACACTATTATACCAAATAAACAAACTATTAAAAACAAACACCAAAACCATTCATGAAGAGGAGCGAATTAAACATGGAATTGCAATTAGCGTTGGATCTCGTAGACATCCCCGGAGCAAAGAAACTGGTGAAAGAAGTTGAGGCGTATGTAGATATCGTAGAAATCGGTACGCCGGTCGTCATTAACGAAGGCCTTAGAGCCGTAAAGGAAATTAAAGAGGCATTCCCTAATTTGAAAGTATTGGCTGACCTGAAAGTCATGGACGCGGCCGGATACGAAGTTATGAAAGCATCCGAAGCCGGCGCCGATATCATCACCATTCTCGGTGTTGCCGAAGATATGACGATCAAAGGTGCCGTGGAAGAGGCTAAAAAACAAAACAAAAAAATTCTGGTCGACATGATCGGCGTTAAAGATATCGCTGGACGCGCGAAAGAACTCGATGCCTTTGGCGTAGATTACATTTGCGTCCACACCGGTTACGATCTTCAGGCAGTCGGCAAAAACTCCTTTGAGGATCTGAACACGATCAAAAGCGTCGTGAAAAATGCAAAAGTGGCAGTTGCAGGCGGCATTAAATTAGAAACGCTGCCGGAAGTCATTAAAGCAAAACCGGATCTTGTTATCGTCGGCGGCGGTATTACCGGTGCGGAAGATAAACAAGCTGTCGCAGCCGAAATGCAAAAATTGATCAAACAAGGTTAATTTATGAGCACTTCTTATTTAGCTGAAATCATAAAAGAATTAAATCGTACGGCCGACTTCGTCGCTGATCGGGAAGTTGAAGATTTGGTCGATCGTATCCTTCAATCCAAGAAGGTGTTTGTGGCCGGCGCGGGCAGATCCGGGCTGATGGTACGGGCTTTCGCCATGCGCATGATGCAAATGGGCATTGAAGCTTATGTAGTCGGCGAAACCGTAACCCCTAATTTGGAGAAGGGCGACACCTTAATCATCGGATCCGGTTCAGGAGAGACGCGAACTTTAATACCGGTAGCCGAGAAAGCCAAAAGTCTGGGGGGATCGGTCGCCGTGATTACCATTTCCCCGGAATCCACGCTTGGCAAGCTATCGGATATTACGGTGAAAATGCCCGGCTCGCCGAAAGAGCAGGAGGGCAGCGCCTATCAAACCATACAGCCGATGGGGGCATTATTTGAACAATCCCTCTTACTCGTTTGCGACGCCGTCATATTGAAGATGATGGAGAAGCAAGGACTTGATTCCCGGACGATGTTTGGCCGACATGCCAATTTGGAGTAGCTGAAAACTCGTACACAACTGAAAATAGTCCTCGCTGTTCGGTGAGGACTATTTATCAGACATCAGCATTTTCCTCGAAAGGCTCCGATCAGGAGCTTTTCTTAAATATAGATCCGTCAGGAATCGGAATTAAAGGGGGGAAAGAATCATGGATCCAATTACTTTTGTTTTGTTTGGATCGACCGGGGACTTGGCGAAAAGAAAAATATTCCCGGCGCTGTACAACTTATTTTTGGAGCAAAAATTACCCCAATCTTTTTCGGTTATCGGCTTGGGACGAAAAACGTTTACGGATGCCGAATTTCAACATTATGTCGAGCAATCTTTACGCACCTTTTCCAGACGCAAGCCTGAAGCGCAGGAGCGGCTGGAGGAATTTCTGGACTGCATCCGCTATTATGCTTTGGATGTTACGAACAAGGAAGGATACGTGGGGCTGCTCAAGCTCATTCAAGAGCGGGAAGAGCAGTTAAACATTCCTGAAAATCGGATGTTTTACTTGTCTGTCGCCCCCGAATTTTTTGACGTAATTGCTTCCCGTATCAAGGAGAGCGGTTTAGGCGATACCAAAGGCTGGAAGCGTCTTATTATTGAAAAACCTTTCGGGCACGACTTACAATCGGCCCGCGAATTAAATCATAAATTAAGCCAATCTTTTGAAGAAGATGAAATTTTCCGGATCGATCACTATCTTGGAAAGCCTATGGTGCAAAATCTCGAAACGCTGGTGGCTGCCAATCCGCTGCTTAAAGCGTTATGGAGCAATCAATATATTGCCAATATCCAAATTACGGCGAGCGAAACGGTCGGCGTCGAAGAGAGAGCCGGCTACTACGAAACTGCCGGAGCGATCCGGGATATGTTTCAGAACCATATGCTGCAGCTGCTGATGATGACGGCTATGCACTTGCCTGCCCGAATCACGGAGAAAAATGTTCGCCAGCAGAAGATTCATTTATTGAAATCGTTGCGCCGCCTATCCAAAAAGGATGCGGCAAACCACGTCGTCCGGGGTCAGTATGGCGCTGGAGACATTCAAGGCCAAGCCGTTGCTGCCTATCGTGAAGAGCCTGGGGTTGACGCTTTCTCGATGACCGATACGTTTGTTGCCGCGCGGCTTTGGATTGACGACTTTTTCTGGAATGAGGTTCCGATTTACATTCGGACCGGCAAAAGAATGAAGGAAAAGTCGACACGCATCACCGTTGAATTTAAAGACCGGTTCAAGGAACCGTACGGGAATGCCAACCAGGCCGTTCCGAACCTGTTGACGATTCAAATCAATCCGGATGAAAAGATAACGCTGCAGCTGAATAGTAAAAATCTGCTGCACAACGGACAGATGGAACCTGTCATGATGGACTTCTCGATGGATGCCAGTCAGATGCCGGAAGCTTACGAGCTTTTAATATTCGACGCGCTGAGAGGCGATGCGACGTTCTTCGCCCATTGGGAGGAAGTGGAGCTGGCCTGGGAGTGGGTGCAGCCCGTTCTCGAGGCTTTTGCCGAAAACCAGCTGCCTCTACACTTGTATCCATCGGGTTCGTACGGTCCGGCGGCGGCCCACCGTTTATTGGAGGAGCAAGGGTTTCGCTGGTGGCCGGATGAAGAAGCGGTGGATGTCAGGGAAATGACGCTGCACGTCACAGCTTCAGCGCCATAACAGGAGAACGACCCGAATCTTGACATCAGGAGGATAGCGTCATATGAAAATCGGATTAGTCGGTTTAGGTAAGATGGGTTTAAATTTGGGCAAAAATTTAATGGATCACAAGCACGAAGTGGTTGCTTTTGATTTAAATACGGACGCGGTGGCCGAAATGAAAAGCTACGGGGCACAGGGCGCATCCGGGCTGCAAGAGCTTGTTCAAGCTTTGCCGGTTCCGCGGATTGTATGGATTATGGTGCCCCATTCGGCGGTGGATACCGTCATCGGTCAAATAACGCCGCTCCTGTCCCAAGGCGATATTGTCATCGAAGCGGGGAATTCGCACTATAAGGAATCGATTCGCCGATACAATCAGTTGAAAGAAAAAGGGATTCACTTTATGGATGCCGGAACTTCCGGAGGTATGGAGGGCGCCCGGCACGGGGCCTGCTACATGGTTGGCGGGGACCCGGAAGCATGGCGTGTAGTGGAGCCCATCTTCCGCGACACCGCCGTGGACCAAGGCTATTTGTATGCGGGTAAAGCCGGGAGCGGCCACTACCTGAAGATGGTTCATAACGGAATCGAATATGGCATGATGGCCGCTATCGGTGAAGGCTTCGAGGTGTTGGAGAAAAGCGGGTTTGATTTCGACTATGAGCAGGTGGCCCGGGTCTGGAATCACGGCTCCGTCATCCGTTCCTGGCTGATGGATTTGACGGAACGCGCTTTTTCCAAAGATGCCAAGCTGGATGAGATCAAAGGTGTGATGCATTCCTCCGGCGAAGGCAAATGGACGGTGGAGGAAGCTATGGATCTTCAGACAGCGACGCCGGTCATTGCCATGTCTCTGCTGATGCGCTACCGTTCCCTGGATCACGATACGTTCACAGGCAAAGTCGTGGCCGCTCTGCGGAACGAATTTGGCGGGCATGCCGTGGAGAAAAGCACCGTTACGGTGTAGGACGCGTTTTGAAGGATTTTATCGAAAAGCGGAATAAAAAAATACACGGTACGGTA
>NZ_BCPS01000108.1:0-28240 GCF_016586185.1 Paenibacillus sp. EPM92 | reverse complement strand
TTTTTTTATGAGTTCAAACCTCCAAAAAATCATGTACGCGTCATAGCAGCATGCAATTTCTGCAGCCCGGCGGCGTTCACCAGAACGATGCCGAATATGATGAGGATGCCCCCTGCCGCGGTAAGCCAGGATAAGGCTTCGTTATACAACAGGCTGCCAAGCGTCATGGCAATCAGCGGTGAAACATACAGCCACGTTGACGGGAACACCGGGTTCGTCCTGGAGACGAGCCAATAGAACAAGCTGTGCCCGACCATGGAGCCGATGACGGTCAAGTACACGAGTGAGCCTGCGCCGGAAAGCGTGGCGTAGGGCGCGAGATCGATCCGCTCCGTGAGCAGGGACAAGATCAGGAGCAACGCGCCGCCGTGCATCATCTGTGCAGCATTGAGCGCGATCGGCGACGTATCGGGAAATCGGGTGATCACTTGTTTGGTGTACAAGGCTCCCGACGAATAGCTCAGCTCGCCCAGTAAAATCAGTACACAGCCCAGCACCCACAGCATGCTCATCCCCAGCGATAAGCCGGGCAGCAGCAGCAGGACGACGCCGGCAAAGCCGATCGCACAGCCGGCAGCGGATGCGGCGGTTGGCTTCTGGCGGTGCAGGAGCGCTTGGAGCAGCAGCATCATGATCGGTCCTGTCGCCGAGAGCACGGCGGCCAGACCGGATGCGACATATTGCTCGGCCCAGTACAGCGTTGAGAACGTACCGAATGTAAGGCCCGTGCCGGTAAGCAGCGTTTCTTTACGCCACAGCAGCGACAGCCGGGTTCGGCGCTTCCCCAGCATATACAGAAACAGAATCAGGCCCGCAGCCAAGAAGCGGATGCCGGCCGAGAAGAAGGGAGCGGCTCCCGCATCGATTCCCGCCTTAATAACTAGAAACGTTGTGCCGAAGATGGCGCACATGAACAAATAACCGAACAGGATCATCGCGGTTCCTCCTTTTGATCCATCGTACAGGAGGAAGCGTAGAACAGATGAAATGGAATAGAACAGATGGGCCAGGAATGAGGTACAATAGGAGAAGTTGAACCAAAGGATGTGGCATGGATGCCGAGACAATCTTATTCAACCGGTCAATCGTACCGGTTATTCGAGCAGGTGTACGATCACATCGAGAACCGGATCCGGCGCGGCGACTGGAAGGAGCATGAGAAGCTGCCGTCCATCCGGCAGCTTGCCCAAGAGCTTCAGGTTCACCGGCTGACCGTATTTCGCGCTTACCGGCTGTTGGTGGAGCAGGGAAAAGTATATGTCAAGGACAAGTCGGGTTACTTCTTACAGCCAAGTGGTTCTCAGATGCCGGAGGCCGTGGACGCGCTGGTGCCCGCTTATGAGACGGTGAATCATTTGTCTGAAATTCATCGCATCCCGGTCGCTTACCAATTGTCCGAGGCGATCATTGATCCGAACCTCCTTCCGAATATGTATTTGACGGATTACGTAAAAAGGGTGTTCGATCTGTATCCGAAGGTGCTGGCCACCTACTCCCCGGTACAGGGGGATGAGGAGCTGCGGGAGGCGTTGTGCCGGTATTTCACGAAGCGACACCTGTTTCATCTGACAGCGGATGAGATCCTCATTACATCTGGAGCGCAGCAGGCGATTAATCTGATTGCCCGTATCCTGGTGAAACCGATGGATACGATATTGCTGGAGCGGCCGACGTATAGCGTGGCCTATGATATTTTCCGCCAGCAGGGGGCGCAGATCATTCCTGTGGACATTCACCCGGACGGTTATAATCTCGAGCAGGTGGAGGGGTGCATGCGCCGGTATAAGCCTCGTCTGTTCTATATGAACCCGACGTTCCACAATCCGACGGGTTATACGGTTCCGGTCGAACAGCGCAAAAAACTGGTGGAGCTGGCGGAACGATACCGGTGCTTGCTGGTGGATGACGATACGTGCTACGACATTTATTTCGACCGGGAGCCGCCGCCGCCGTTGTTCACTTATGACACGGAAGGCTGCGTGATCTACATCCGCGGGTTTAGCAAATATGTCTCCCCCGGGCTTCGGGTTGCCGCTGTTATGAGCAGACCGCCGCTCATGAAGCCGCTGCTGACCGCCAAGTCGTTATCGGACAACGGCTCTCCGCTGTTGAACCAGAAGATGTTTTTGCATTATTTTACATCGGACCGGCTGCAGCAGCATCTCAAGAAGCTTCGTATCGCTCTCCAAATCCGTAAAGAGATCGTGGAGGAGGAGCTTGCGGCTACCGATTGGCAATGGATCAGCCCGCAGGGCGGATTGAATTTGTGGGTGCGCCTGTCTGGCGGCCTATCGGCCGAGAAGCTGCTGGCCGCAAGCATGCGGCAGTCGATTTCCTTTGTCCCCGGTATCATCTGCGATCCGAAGCGGGAGCTGACCTCCTGGGCGCGCGTC
Organism: Paenibacillus sp. EPM92; assembly: GCF_016586185.1. NCBI lineage: Bacteria > Bacillati > Bacillota > Bacilli > Caryophanales > Paenibacillaceae > Paenibacillus > Paenibacillus sp. EPM92. Next base: position 25,847 of record NZ_BCPS01000108.1, on the reverse strand, counting down.
AGCTACTCCTATGCGAACGAGCCGCAGCTGAGGGAAGGGATGCGGAAGCTGATTGCTCTTGCAGGTTCGATGGACTCATGGAGCATCAATCGTGGCGGTGGACGGTCTAAAGCAGGCGGAAAAGCATAGCGGTTAAGTGCCGGCAAGCCGACATGGGGCGGCTGGCTGAAGCTCAAGCGAGAAGAAGACAAACAGACGCTGCGCCCGAGGCGCAGCGTCTGTCTGGGGGGACAGTTACTTGTTGACGTAGAGGTACGGTGTCCGGATCACGCTGTAGGTTCCTTCAATCATTTCCTCGGTAATAATGTTCGCTTTAAGCAAGGCGGAAATTTTCGCTTGATCCGGTTTTGATACGTTCTTCCATAGCTGCGGATCCGGCAGCGCGTCGAATAACAGGTGGTCGACGAATTGCTTTTTCTCTTGATAAATGACTTTTACCGTGTAGTCGTTGACGTGCAGCTCCGCGCTTTCCGGGTACATCGAGAGGATGTCTCTGCGAATCGATTCGAGCTCGTCTTCTATTTTTTTGTGCTGATCCTTCAGTTCGCAATAACGCGCCAGTTTATTAAAGTCCATGGGGATTACCTCGCTTTTGCCTCGATTTATACTTCATGACTATGCAGGAGACAAGCGTATTAGACTCAAATGGCAAACTTTGCGCGGAGGCGTGACGCCTGTTCAGGATCATCGCAAAAAGCGCCTATCGGGGCACGACTCCGTCTTGGACGGGTTTGTGTTCCGGCAGGCGCTTCTTTGCGCACTTCCTAGAGGACGTTAATCTGCAGCTCGCCCAGCTTGCGCTTGAAATCGGCCTTCAAGATCCGTTTCTCGCGAGGCTCCAGGAAGGCCGCATCCACGCCGTTCATAACGATCGCGGCCAGCTCGTGCAGCGTAAAATGAAACTTCTCTGCGATCGTTTGGTACTCTTGCGTAATCGTCGTGCCGGATACGGTCGGATTATCCGTATTGACGGTCAGCGTCAACCCCTGCTCGAAGTACTGCTTGATCGGATACGCCTCCCAACCGGATACGGCCTTCGTCTGGATGTTGCTGACCGGACAAAGCTCCAATGGGACGTTCCGCTCTCTGACAATCTCCAATACTTCCGGGTTTTCCTGCAGACGCACGCCGTGCCCGATCCGAACGGCGCCAAGCCGGGTAACGGCCTCATAAATGTTGGCCGGTCCTGCCGCTTCGCCGGCATGGATCGTAATCGGAATGCCGTGTTTGCGGGCTAACGCGAACGTATCGCGGAATAACTCCGCCGGGAACGAAGCTTCATCGCCCGCAAGGTCGACGGCGACGACGCCTTGGCCGAGGAAGCGGGCCGCGGCTTCCACGACCTCGCGATTGGCCTGCTGCGAATGGTTGCGCATGCAGATCGCGATGGCGCGCGCTTTGACGCCGCAGCGCGCTTCTCCCTGTTTGAGCCCTTCGGTCACCCAGTACATCGTTTCGTCGACGGATAAGCCCTTCTTCCGGTGAAGCTGCGGCGCGAAGCGAACCTCGATATAACCGCAGCTGTGCTCAGCGGCTTGCTCGACCGCCTCGCGGGCGACGCGCTTTAAGGCGTCTCCCGTTTGCAGAAACGGCGTCGTAAAGTCGAACTTGCTTAAATATTCCTTCAAGCTTCCGCAATCGTCGGTCACCTGCATATAAGGCAGCAGCAGCTCCTTCTCGGAGGCAGGCAGCGGAATGCCCAGCGTACTGGCCAGCTCGAGCGCCGTTTCCGGTTTGACGCAGCCGTCCAAGTGCAGATGAAGGTCGACCTTCGGCAGCTTTCGTATCAATTCCTTGGTGATGACGGTATCCATAACGCTTGTTCTCCTTTCGATTTATAGAAGGAAATAGACATTCAACGGGAATGTCTATCGGCATAGGAACGACGATCTTCAGTTAACGGACGGAAGCTGGACATGATCCGTATCGCAAGAAACGGTTTCGCAAGAAAAGCTGCCGCCAAAACACGAATGCATCTTCCTCGAAAGTGCTCCGACCAGAAGCTTTTCTTAATACTATACGTACGGTCATGATTTATGTCAATAATCATAACAACAAAAACAAAAAATAAGGGTTTTTCAATTAATATATTACACGAACATGACATAAATAATTGCAAATTGTTGAACACGGCCGTTCAATTTCGGATGTTTCCAGCGTTCTCTCGTTAGGGGACGGTTCGGATCATTGGATTGCGAAATGCTGAAATACTAGGTCTTACTGGATTTATTGGAGGGTCAGAGATTAGGGGCGGGTGTAAAGGAGGCAACTTCGGCAGCCCAATTTATGAAAATTTATCGATTTGACGGTTTACATAAAATTGTATTTAGTGTTATATATTATTACATAAATAAATATTAATATAACATTGAATGTTATATTTTGCGTTTTTTTGGCGCGGAGGGTGGGTTCTATGAATATGACGGTCGAACAGGCGTTATCGGTATACCCGCTGTCGGAAGGGCGTTTGATCGCCGGGAGGGATGGGGCCGCACGCATCGTGAAATCGGTCAATGTGATGGATGCGCCGGATATTACGGAATGGATCAAAGACGGAGAGATGCTGTTCACGACGGCTTACGTGATGAAGGACCGGCCTGAAGAAGCGATCGATTTGCTGCGCAAGCTCCATGCGAGAGGCTCTGCGGGGCTGGGCATCAAGCTCGGCCGTTTTTGGACGAATGTGCCCCAGTCGATTGTGGAGGAGGCGGACCGGCTCGGATTTCCGCTGATCGAGCTGCCGTATCAGTTCACCTTTTCCGATCAGATGAACGGGTTGTTTCATGCGGAGCTGGAGCGAAATACGCGATCGCTTCAAAGATTGCTGGAGAAGCAAAAGAAGCTGATGCAATTTGCGCTGGGCGCGCAGTCGGATTCGATGTTTTTTGAACAAGTGCAGGCGATTGTAGAGACGCCGTTCGCCGTGGTGAGCTCGCGCGGCCATTTGATTTACAATGCGACGTCGTACGGGGATAAGCAGCTGCTGGAAGGTTGGCCTTGGCGCGAAGGGGTCAGGCGCTTGCGGGCGGGAGGAGGCGAAATGTACCGCGTTCCCGTCGAGTACAAACGGGAATGTATCGGGTACGCGGTCTTCGGCCGGCATGAGGTGGCGTTTATGAAGGAAGAAGAGGGACTGTTCGTGCAAACGGCGGAAATTCTCGCGCATCACTTGAGCTGCATTTATCGCGATGAGCTGGAGCGTTCGCTGAATCGCGATTTGGGCGGGATGTTTGCCCGCTATTTGAGTCAAGACGTGCCGGTCGGGATGCTTACGGCGCAGATGGAGGATCTGGGTATTCGCGTGCTGGGCGGTTCCTATCAATGTGTGCTGACGAAGGTGATGTCAGGGGTGGACGGGGCGCACCGGGAGGTCATCAAGGCCGTTCGGGAGGAGCTGGAGTACAACCCGGCTTTTCGCGAGCTGGAGGTTGTGCATTTCGTGGTGGGGAACGGGGTATTCTCGATTTTTCGGGGCGACGAATGGGCAGGCTCCGGCAAGCTGCCGGACATCATGAACCGCGCGCTCGGCTGTATGTTGGACAAAGGGATTTTGCCGCAAATTCGAATGTCCGTAAGCAATAAGAAAACGAAGCCTGCTGTTCTCCGGCAAGCTTACATGGAGTGCTCGGAGGCGTTCGAGCTGGCGGAGCGGCTTGGCGTCGCCGACAAGGTCGTGCGCTTCGAATCGGTGGAGCTGGCCTATGTATTCCGCCACGTGCCGACGAACGAGATGCGTACGTACGGGCAAGAGGTGCTGGCGGAGCTGTTGGCCAAAGACCCGGATTACGCACACGAAATGCTGCGGACGCTGGAAGCGTTCCTGGAGCATGACGGCCAGGTGAACGAGGCGGCGAAGCATTTGTTCGTGCATCGCAACACGGTGGCCTACCGGCTGGAGAAGATCGGTGAAATCCTCGGGGCCGATTTCAAAAAAATGAACGATTTGCTGAGGCTGAAGCTGGCGTTTATGTTCCGGCGCATGCTTGATGAGCGGGATTCGGAGTAACGGTCTTATAAGTTGAAAGGGGGTGGTGGTATGGAGTTCCACGAGGTGCTGGACGCATGGGACGAAACGCGCGGGAATGCTGTACTGGCCACAGTCATCGGAGTGGAGGGTCATGGCTACCGCAAGGAGGGCGCTTCGATGCTGCTTTATGCCGACGGCCGCCGTGTCGGGGCGATCAGTCCGGGCTGCCTGGAGGCCGACGTCATGGAACGGGTGCCGGACATTGCGGCCGGCGGTCCCCCGCAAACGGTTGAGTACGACATGAGGGATGCCGACGATTGGGCATGGGGAGAAACGGTCGGCTGCGGCGGAAAAATCACGGTGCTGCTGGAATCGGTGGAAGGAAGGCTCGCCGACGCGCTGACCGAGCTGCTGTCGCGATTGCGGCTCGGCGAAGCGTGCTGCTTGGTGCGGCGGCGGCAATCGAAGGCCGCCCGGTCTGCATTCATGAGCGGCACTGGTGCGGCGGGCGCGCCGGAAGGGCTTGGCAGGCACGAGGAATCGGGAATGCCGGGGCTGCCGGGAGAGTCGAGGGGGCCGGAAATGTGGGGAATGCCGGGAGTGCTGGATGCGAGCCTGGAGTACGAAGTGGAAGCGGTAAGTTCCGGGGAGGCGGCGACAGGCTGGGAAGACGATGGCTTCCGCTTGCTGTGCGAACCGAAGCCGCGTTTGCTTATATTCGGCGCGGGTGCGGATGCCGAGCCGCTCGCTGCGCTGGCTGCTGCGTCCGGGTTTCGCGTCGTCGTGGCCGATTGGCGGGAATCGCTTTGCTGCCCGGGGCATTTTCCCGGCTGTGGGACGTTCGTCGGCTCGCCGGTGGAGGCGGTCGAGCGGCTCGGCGTAAGCGAATCGGATTACGTTGTGGTGATGAGCCATCATCCGGGCCGCGACCGTCAATGCTTGCAGGCGTTGTGGCCGCGGGCTGCCCGTTACGTCGGAGTGCTCGGCTCGAAGGCGCGGACCCGGCGGTTGCTGGAAGGAATGAACTCGCCGCCATGGCTGCACTGGCCTATCGGGCTGGCCATCGGGGCGGTCGGGCCGCAGGAGATCGCCGTCAGCGTCGTGGCGGAGTTGATTGCCGTGCGCAGGCGGGCAGATATACGCGGGGAAAGGGGAAGTGCGCTTGAAGGCGGCGGGGCTGTATTTGGCAGCCGGTCAAAGCCGGCGAATGGGAGTCCCCAAGCTGTCCATCCCGCTCGGGGATAAGGGTCCGCTTGGCGGTATGGCGCTGCGGGAGGCGGCTCAATCCGGGTTGGATGATATCTTCGTTGTTACGCGTTCAGGGGAGCGGCCGGACTGGTATCCTTTTGCAGAGGGGGAGGCCGCGGGTGAACGCTGCTTCCTCATTCCCGCGCCCGAGGCGGAGCTCGGAATGGCGCTCTCGATTCGAGCGGGCTTGTCGGCTGCGGCCGACAACGGTCCGTATGATGCGGTTGTTGTCCTGCTGGCGGATCAGCCGCTGCTGCGCGCGGACATGATCGACCGGCTGTTGGCGGCATACAGGGCCGATCCGTCGCTTGAATTCGCAGCCTGGGCGGATCGGGGAGAGGCGCGGCCGCCGGTGCTGTTCGCAGCGTCCGTATTTGACACGCTGCGCCGTTTGGCAGGGGACGAGGGGGCGCGCAAGCTGCTGACGGGCTCGCGGCTGCGCGGGAAACTGCTGGAGGGGGAAGCGGCGTGGTTCACGGATTTGGACACGCCGCTTGAAGTGGAGCTTTTCATTGAACGTTACGTGCTCGGCGGATAAGTCGGTGAAGGGGCTGGAAGGAGAGGTGGAAGTAAATAGCGGAACTGTAAGGGGCATCGTTATGCTGGAGGGACCGAGCTGCGAGGTTTAGGCGAATCGCGCATCGTGGTTCCGTTATTTTCGAATGAAAGCTCCGCTATTTGCGCGAGACGGGTCCGGCTGAGCGGGTTTGGGCGCAGGGAGGACTACATAGGACGGCGAATATACGAGAAAGCTCCGTGTAGTGTTAACTATATGTTATGTATATACCGATAAAGGTGATTATTTCACAAAAACAGCTCATCTTTTTAGCACAAAAAACAAAATAATGTCATATTAATTGACGTATATATGCCGCTGACTTATAGTGAAATTACTTCAAAGACAACGATGGTGCCCAAGTAAACGAAATGATCTAAATCATGTATGCGGAGGAGAGCGCAATGAGACTGACTCAGGTATGGACGGCGGCATTGATGTTGATTTTGGCCATGATTGTGGGGGTGGCCGGTTGTTCGCAAGAAAGTGCGAAACCGGCTGCGACAGGGACGACTGATCCGAAGCCTGCGGATACGGCGGCGAAGCCGACAGAGACAAAGGCACCGCGCGTCGCATTCGTCTACATCGGACCTCCAGGTGACGGCGGTTGGACGTACGAGCACGACCAAGGGCGTTTGCAGATGGAGAAGGAGCTGGGCATCAAGGCTGATTTCGTCGAGAACGTACCGGAAAGCGCCGATGCCGAGCGGGTGATCACGGAGCTGGCGCAAAACCACGACCTCATTTTTACAACAAGCTTCGGTTACATGGAATACACGCTGAATGTCGCCAAGAAGTTTCCGAAGGTTATCTTCATGCACGCATCCGGCTACAAAACGGCCGACAATATGGGCACCTATTTCGGACGCAATTATCAGGCCAGCTATTTGGCAGGCATCTCCGCCGGTAAAATGACGAAAAAGAACGTGATCGGTTACGTCGGCGCGTTCCCGATTCCGGAAGTCATTTATAACATCAACGCGTTCACGCTGGGTGCGCAAAGCGTCAATCCGGACGCGAAAGTCAACGTCGTGTGGAGCAACACCTGGTACGATCCGGCGACGGAGCGGCAAGCCGCCGTCAGCTTGCTGGACAAAGGCGCCGACGTCATCGCCGCTTACCAGGACTCTCCGGCCAGCCTGCAGGCGGCTCAAGAGCGCGGTGCGTTCGGCATCGGCAACGATTCCGATATGTCGCGGTTCGCACCGGAAGCGTACATCACGTCCCCGGTATGGAAGTGGGGCCCTTACTACACGCAAGTGGTCAAGGAAGTCATGGAGGGCAAATGGAAGCCCGGCCAATATTGGGGCAGCATGAAGGACGGCATCGTCGATTTGGCGCCGCTCGGCAAGAACGTGCCGGACGACGTGAAGAAGCTGGTCGAGGATGCCAAGGCCAAGGTGATGAGCGGCGAGCTTGACGTATTCAAAGGGCCGATCTACGATGCGGCGGGCAGTGTGAAGGTGGAAGAAGGCAAGACGCTGGCGGATGCGGATATTTTAAGCACGAACTGGTTTGTCAAAGGGGTTGAAGGCACGATCCCGAAATAAAACGGGCTTCCCATGATGCAAATCCCTTCGTAACCGCGAAGGGATTTGTGCTAGCCGAAGGCCCCGGGTGAAGAAGAGAGGCTGACTCGAATGACGGAATATGCGTTTGAAATGACCGGTATCCTAAAGCGGTTCGGCCCGGTAACCGCAAGCGACGGCGTCGACCTGTCCGTTCGGCGGGGCGAGATTCATGCGCTGCTCGGCGAGAACGGGGCCGGCAAGAGCACGATCATGTCGATATTATCCGGCGTGTACCGCGCGGACGAAGGCGAGATTCGCATCGGCGGGAAGCCGGTCCACATTCGCGGTCCGAAGGACGCGATGAAGCTCGGGATCGGCATGGTCCACCAGCATTTTCGGCTGGTGGCGGCGATGACCGGAGCGGAGAATATTGTACTGGGCCAGCGCGGCAGCGTTTGGCGAGGCAAAGGCTGGATGCGGAGCAAGCAGCGGGAGCTGGAAGAGCTGGCTCGTAAATTCGGCCTGAGCGTTCCGATGGACCGGCCGGTCTGGCAGCTGTCCGTCGGCGAGCAGCAGCGCGTGGAAATTATGAAGACGTTATACCGCGGGGCGGACATCGTCATCCTCGACGAGCCGACCTCCGTGTTGACGCCGGGAGAAGCGGAAGAGCTGTTCCGCACGCTGAGGTCGATGAAGCAGGAAGGCAAGACGGTCATGATTACGACCCACAAGCTGAGGGAGGTCATGGCGGTTGCCGATGTGATGTCCATGATGCGCAAAGGAAAGATGATCGCATCTGTCGCCAAGGCGGATACGTCGGAACAGGAGCTGGCGCAGCTGATGGTCGGGCGGTCGATCGAGGCGGCAACAGCGAATCATGCCGGTCCGTCGCCGATCCGTGATCAGCGGAAGGCGCTTGGCGCGATTCTCGCCGTGGAGCGGCTGCAGGTGAACGCGGATCATGGTCGTCAGGCGCTGCAGGGCGTTACGCTGCAGGTAGGCAAGGGCGAGATCGTCGGCGTCGCCGGGGTTGCCGGCAACGGGCAGAAGGAGCTGGCGGAAGCGTTGACGGGACTGCGCCCCTGGCAGTCGGGTACGGTCGTATACGACGGCCGGGAGCTGCAGACGCCCAGCGTGCGCAGGCTGATTGAGCTGGGTGTCGCCCATATTCCGGAGAACCGGATGAAAAGCGGCTTAGCTGGATCGCTCGGCGTCACGGATAATTTATTATTCAAGTCGTATCGTACCCCGGCCCGTTCGCGTCTCGGCTTCTTGCGAAAAGGGGGAAATCGCAGGTGGGCCGAGGAGCTGGTGCGGAAGTTCGACGTCAAGACGCCCGGTCTGGACGCGCCGGTGCGCCAGCTGTCCGGAGGCAACCAGCAGAAGCTTGTGCTCGCCCGCGAAGCGGAGCAGAAGCCGAAGCTGCTCGTTGCCGTGCATCCGACGCAGGGTCTCGATGTCGGGGCTGCTGACGGGGTGCATCGCATGCTTCGGGAGCTCGCCGAAGGCGGAACGGGCATCCTGCTCATATCCGAGGATTTGGACGAAGTAATCAAGCTGTCGGATCGTGTGCTCGTGCTGTTTAACGGCACGATTCAAGCCGAATTTCGAGCCGGGACGTTGGACCGGGGCGATATCGGCTCCGCCATGGCCGGCTTACCGGAATCGCGAGGTGAAGCCATATGAGTACCGAACCCTCAGCCGGAGCTTGGGGAGCAAAGGCGCAGACGGCGGAAGCCGGGGGCGCCGACAAGCCTAAATTTCGCCTGGAGCTGAACTCCGCTCCATCTGGCGTATGGTGGATGCCGATCGTGTCGGTTGGGCTGGCGCTGGTGTTTTGCGGGTTGTTTATTGCGCTGAACGGCATGAACCCGATCGCCGTTTATTTGAAAATGCTTCAAGGCGCCTTCGGCTCCAGCTATGGCATCAGCGAAACGATGGTCAAAGCGATTCCGCTGCTGTTATGCGGACTCGGCGTCTCGTTCGCCTACCGCATTTCGATTTGGAATATCGGAGCGGAAGGACAGCTGATCGCCGGTGCGATCTCCGCGACGGCGGTTACGATTTATTGGCCGGAGCTCGGCGGGCTTTGGGCGATTCCCGTCATGATGATCGCCGGGATGGCCGGGGGCGCGCTGTGGGGGCTGCTGACGGCCCTGCCTCGTACGCTGTTCCGGGTGAACGAGCTGATTACTTCTTTAATGTTGAATTATGTGGCGATTCTATTGCTGAATTTCTTCGTGTTCGGTCCCTGGAAAGATCCGAAAGGGATGAACTTCCCCGGCACCGCGGAATTTCCGCCGGCGCAGCAGCTGCTGACGCTGGGCGGCTCGCGGCTTCACCTGGGGCTGGTATACGGTCTGGTCGCGGTCATTCTATACGCGGTCTGGATGAACTACACGCGCTGGGGCTACGAGCTTCGCTTGCTCGGCGCGAATCCGGCTGCGGCCAAGTACGCGGGGATCGCGGTGAACCGTCACATTATCGTCGTGATGCTGATCAGCGGCGGCCTGGCCGGACTTGCGGGCATGAGCGAGGTGTCCGGGGTGACGCACCGGCTGATGTACGGATTGTCGCCCGGTTACGGGTATACGGCCATTATCGTCGCTTGGCTCGCCAAGCTGAATCCGGCCGGCCTGCTTGTGTCGTCCGTGCTATTCGGCGCACTGATTGTCGGCGGCTACAGCGTGCAGACGATCGGGCTGCCGTCGTCCATGTCGCTGATGCTCCAGGGCGCGATCTTATTCTTTCTGATTGCCGGGGATCACTTCGGAAAATACCGGCTGCGCCGCAGCCGCAGCGATAAAGCATAAGGAGCCGGGAGTCGACCGGCGGTCGAAGGGGGCTGTTCACGTTGGAATTCACGATTACTTTGCTGATCGCGGCGATTTCCGCCGGGACCCCGCTGCTGCTTGCCGCGCTCGGGGGGATTTTATCGGAGAGGGCGGGCATTATTCATCTCGGTACGGAAGGCATCATGCTGATGGGAGCCGTGCTCTCCTGCATGACTTATATCACGACCCAAAGCCTGGGGCTCGCGCTTCTGTCGGCGCTGCTGGGTACGGCGCTGTTGGGCGGGCTGCACGCCTTATTGACGGTTACGCTGCATGCGAACCAAACCGTCAGCGGTCTGGCCATTACGCTGTTCGGCACCGGATTAAGCGCCTACTTGGGCAAAAAGTTCAGCGGCCAGCCGATTCCAGGCTCCGTGCCGAAGCTCGATCTGCCGTGGCTGGAAGCCGTGCCGTTCGCCGGCAGACTGCTGGCGCATCAGGATTGGATCGTATGGTTCAGCCTGGTGCTCGTCGTCGCGCTGCACACGCTTATTTACCGTACGTCCTGGGGGCTGCATCTCCGCGCCGTCGGCGATAGTCCGGGGACGGCGGACGTGATGGGCATTCCGGTGGCGCTGTTTCGCTACACGTATGTCGTGCTCGGCTCGATGCTGATGGGCTTGGCCGGCTCGTATTTGATCCTGGCGTATTCGCCCAGCTGGACGGAAGGGATGACGGCCGGACGCGGGTGGATCGCGGTGGCGCTCATTATTTTCGCCCGTTGGAATCCGGTTCGCGCTTTGTTCGCCGCTTATTTATTCGGCGGGCTTGATGCCCTGGGCTTCCGCATTCAATTGCTGGGAACCCCGATTCCTTCGTATTTTCTGAAAATGATGCCGTACCTGATCACCATCGGCGTACTGATGTATGTCGGCTGGAAAACGCGCAGCAAGCCTTCGGGCGGCCCCGAAGCGCTCGGACTTCCGTATTTGCGGGAGCAGCGCCACTAGAGGTGAACGTGATGAGTCTGGAAAAGCGAGGTGAGGCGGATGGCTGTTGGCGAATATCCCTTGCCGGATATGCGGAAGCGGGTGTGGCAGCCGCGAACGCTGGCGGAAGCTTGGCAGTTGAAGAGGACGCTGGGCGAGCAGGCCGTGATCGTCTCCGGCGGCACGCTGCTGCGAACGCAGTGGGAAGCGGGGACGGCGATCATGCCGGGGCATCTGGTCAGCCTTGAATCGGTACCGGAACTGCAGGTATGCGAAGCGGGCGGGGCAGCGATTCGGATCGGTGCGGGCGTGACGCTCGCCGCTTGTCAGCGATGGGGGGACGCTCCGTCCTTGCTGAAGGAAGCCTGCCGCCGTATCGCGGCTCCCTCCATTCGCCGCCTGGGTACGATCGGAGGCAACGTCATGTCGGCCTCGGGCGATTCGCTGCCCGCTTTGGCCGTGACGGATGCAGAGCTGGTATGGTACGACGGCAGCGGGTCGGTGGCCGAGCCGGTCGGCGCCTGGCTGGAGCAGCGGCGTGCGGTCGGAGGCTCCGCGAAGGAGACGCGCCTGCTGAAGGAGGTTCGCTGGAGCAGGAAGGCGGATGACCAAGAGGCTTGCGGCTATTACGAGAAAGTCGGGCGGCGCGAAGGGTTCAGTCCTTCCGTCGTGACGGTAGCCGGACAATTTCGGCTCGATGCGGCGGGCAGGCTGCGCGGCGTACGGTTGGCCGCCGGCAGCGCCGCTGCGGTCGCCTGCCGGCTGGCGGAGGCTGAGGCGCTGCTGGAAGGAAGCGTATGGAGCGCGGACTTGAGGCGCAGCGTGCATCAAGCCGTGATGGAAGGGTTCGACGGCGGAGCGGATGCTTTCGCTACGGCGGCATACCGCAAGCGTGCAGCCGCCCATTTGCTGACGGCGTTCCTGGAGGAGCGCGCCGGCTGCCGGGGGGACTGAGAGAGGAGGGGCAGGATGAGACTGGATAGAACGATGGCAGGAACACGCTGGCACATACGCCCGGACGGACCGGATAAGGTGACCGGACGGCTGGCGTATTTGACGGATATGGGCATGCCCGGCATGCTGTACGGCAAAATTTTGCGAAGCGCTTATCCGCACGCCTGGATCTTGTCCATCGACACGAGCCGGGCGCAGCGGCTGCCGGGGGTTCATGCGGTGCTTACCCATCGCGACGTGCCGGGCTTGAACCTGTTCGGTATCGCGGTTCCCGATCAGCCGGTGTTGTGCGAGGATCGCGTGCGTTTCGCCGGAGATGCCGTGGCGGCGGTTGCGGCTGAAACCGAGGAGCTGGCCGAATATGCGCTGACGCTGATCGAGGTGGTCTATGAGCCGCTGCCGGTCATCGACAGCCCGGAAGCAGGGCTGCGGCCCGATGCGCCTAGGCTGCATCCGAACGGGAACGTGCTGCATCGCACCGATTATGAGCGGGGGAATGCCGCGCAGGCGTTCGCGGCCTGTGCTTTCGTTACGGAAAATACGTACCGGACCCCGCGTCAAATGCACGTCTATATGGAAACCGAAGGCGGATTGTTCGTCCCGGAGCCGGACGGCGCAGGACTTACGGTTTATGCGCCGACGCAGCACGGCTATAAAGACCGGTTTCAGCTGTCGCGTATTCTGGCGATGCCGGAGCCGAGCATTCGCGTCGTGTCCAGTCCGATCGGCGGCTCGTTCGGCGGCAAGGACGAACTGAACGTGCAGCCCTACGGGGCGCTGCTGGCTTTGAAGAGCGGCCGGCCGGTCAAGCTGCACCAATCGCGGATGGAATCGGTTCGCGCCGGATTGAAGCGTCATCCGATGAGCGTGACGATGCGCACGGGAATGGACGCGAACGGCAAGCTGCTCGCCCATGAGGTGCGCATCGTGGCCGATACCGGCGCTTACGCCACGCTGGGCGAACCGGTCTTGAACTTCGCGACGGAACACGCGCAGGGGCCTTACCGGATTCCGAACGTCGCGATCGAAGGCTTGTCCGTGTATACGAACAACGGCGTATCGGGCGAGTTTCGCGGCTTCGGCGGCAATCAGGTGATTTTCGCGATGGAGGGGCAGCTCGACCGGCTGGCGGAAGCGGCGGGCATCGATCCGTGGGAGCTGCGCAGCCGCAACTTGCGGGAAGCGGACGATCCCGGGCCGTTCGGCCAGCGGATCGTGGCGACAGACGGCGCCCGCCAGGTGTGGGCGTCGGTGGCCGGCTCCGAGCTGATGCGGAGGAAGGCGCGGGAAGAGCAGGCGGCGTGGCCGGCCGCGAATGAAGAGCTCGCGGGATCGTCGAAGGCGGGCGAAGAGCGCGAGGCGTGGCCGGCGATGGGCGAAAGACGGGCGGGCAGCACCCGGGAGAAGTGGCTGCGCAGGGGAATTGGCGCCGCCATCGCCATGCACGGCTCCGGGCTTGGCTTCGGTCTTCCGGACCCGGCTGGCGGCCGCCTCCGCCTGAATGCCGAAGGCCGCATTGAAGCGGCATTCGGCTACGAGGAATTCGGGCAAGGGCTGCTCGCTTCCTTGCAAATCATGCTGACGGAGCGGTTCGGCTGCGCCAAGGAAGATCTGGAGCTCGTCATCGGCGATACGGCCCGCGTGCCGCACAGCGGCTCCAGCACCGCCTCGCGGGCGACGAGCATGATGTGGCAGGCGCTTCAGCGAATGGAGGCGCCGTTCGCGGGAAAGCTGCTCGAAGCGGCCTCCAGGCTGACCGGCGTTCCGGCCGATCAATTGAAGACCGGTCCGGGCGGCATCTGGCGAACGGCGGTAAGCGGCGAAGCGGAGCCGGTCATCCGATACCGTGAGCTGTCGGAACGGACGGAAACGCCGATCGCCTGCGAGACGGCGTTTCACTTTCCGACGACGCCGGATGAGCGGGTGGGGGCGCATTTCTTGCATACGTACACGGCGGTGGCCGTCGAAGTCAAGGTGAACCTGCTGACCGGACGTGTGCGGGTGACCGATCAGTACCATGCGGTCGCGGCCGGACCTGTCGTCAATCCGATGGGGTATGTCGGGCAGATTGAAGGCGGCAGCCACATGGCCATCGGATTTGCGCTGACGGAGGACGCTGTCATGGAGGGCGGGCAATACTTGACCCGCAATCTGGATGCTTATTTGATTCCAACGGTGAAGGATACGCCCGCCGGCTTCCTGCTGGATGCAATCGAGGGGCTGCCGGAGGGCGATCCGTTCGGTCCGCGGGGGATCGGCGAAATCGGTACGGTCGCCGTAGCTCCGGCCATCGCCGCCGCCGTCCGTGACGCCGTCGGCAAGTGGATAACTTCACTCCCCATCAACCCGGAAGAGCTTATGGCGGACGATCCGTTTGAAGAGGGGGGAGCGCGATGAGCAGTCTGCCGCAACCGGAACAGGAGACCCGGCTGGCTTGTACCTTGAACGGCAAGCCTTTGGAGCTGGCGGTTGCCGCCGAACGCCGTTTGGTGGATGTGCTGCGCAAGGATCTCGGGCTGACAGGCACGAAGATTTCGTGCGAAATCGGCCGCTGCGGCGCATGCATGGTGCTGGTGGACGGCAAGCCGATGAATGCCTGCTTGCTGATGGCGTATCAGGTGGAGGGCCGCTCGGTCACGACGATCGAAGGTTTGGCCGGCGACGACGGCGGGCTGCATCCGGTCCAGCAAGCCTTCCTCGAGGAAGGCGGCTTTCAATGCGGATATTGCACGCCGGGAATGGCCGTCTCTCTGGTCGGCCTGCTTGACCAGTGCCCGGCTCCGAGCCGGGACGACGTGGAGGAGGCGCTGTCCGGCAACCTGTGCCGCTGCACGGGGTACGGCGGCATTATGCGCGCTGCGGACGCTGCGGTGCGGAACAGGTGCGGGCGGCGCAATGCCAGCGAGCGCGATTTTACCTGAGAAAGGAGAAAGGCGGAACCGCGAATGACAACGATCCATCGCATTTCAATCGGCCAACTGAATCGAATGACGCAGGCCGGGTTTGTCGAAGCGCTCGGCGCGGTATTCGAGCATTCGCCATGGGTTGCCGAGCGTGCTTATGCGGCGCGGCCTTTCGCAGACTCGGAGCAGCTGCACCGCGCGATGCTGCGGGTAGTTGACGGCGCTTCGCGGGAGGAGCGTCTGGCGCTGCTCCGGGCGCACCCGGATTTGGCCGGGCGTCTCCAGATGAGCGAGATGTCGGTCCAAGAGCAGCGGGGCGTCGGGTTGAACGAGCTGAGCGTCGACGAATACGACATGTTTACCCGCATCAATACGGCGTATACCGGCAAATTCGGATTCCCGTTCATCATGGCGGTGAAGGGCAGCTCCAAGGAGCTGATTCTCGAAGCCATGCAGGCCAGACTCGAACACAATGTGCAACAAGAGCAGCGTCAAGCGATGACGGAGATCGCCAAAATTACCCGTTTTCGGCTGGACGATTTGATTCTACAGGAAGGGAACGATTGCGTTATGACTACCGGCTATGGCAAACGAACCATGTATTACGGCAAAGGGGATGTGCTCGTCTACCGCACGTATGTCAAACCCCTTGAAGTCAGCCCGATTCCCGAATCGGCCTATACGGGGTCGGACAATGTCATTTTCGCCCTGAATGTCACGGTTTCCGTCAGCGGGGATGCGTTCCTGCCTTCTTTCACGCAAGCGGACAACAGCATGGTGGTGGCGACCGATTCGATGAAAAATTTCATGCTGTGGCATGCCGCCGATTTCGAGGGCTCGACGGTTGAAGCGTTCCTTCGTCATGCGGCGTGCTTGCTCCTGCATAAGTACGCGCATATGTCCGGCGTTGAGCTGTCGGCAGAGCGGCTGCCGTTCGATGCGGTGCCGATTGCGGCGGGGAACGGCGAATTTCGCGGCAGCGGGCTCGTGTACCGCCGCTCGCGCAACGAGAGCGGACGATTTACGGTTCGCGTGGAGCGGACCGGGCAAAGCCTGGAGACGGTCAAGCAATCGGCCGAAATCACGAATTTGCATTTGATCAAAGTCAGCGGGAGTTCCTTCGCGAATTTCGTCCGCGACGAGTATACGACGCTGCCGGAGAGCTTCAACCGCCCGTTGTTCATTTATTTGAACATCGGTTGGGAGTACGCGAAGGCCGACGACGCCCTCGACGGCCAAGCTTACGCGGCCCCCGAGCAAATCGCCGATATCGCGCATACCGTGTTTCACGAGGTGAACAGCGCGTCCATTCAAAGTCTGATTTACGTGATCGGCTTGCGCATCTTGGAGCGTTTCCCGCAGCTCGGGCGCATCTGGTTCGAGTCGAACAACCGCACGTGGGAAACGGTAGCGGAGTCGGCGGCGGGCTCTTCCGAAGCCAAGGTATTTACCGAGCCTAGACCGCCTTTCGGGTTTCAGGGCTTCTCCATGACGCAGGAAGACCTCGCTGAAGCGCAGGCTGCGCAGAAGGCGCAGGGAGCCGCCCTCACATGAGCGGGCGTCTGACGACGCATGTGCTGGAGCTGTCCGGCGGCCGGCCTGCCGCAGGGATGCGGGTCGCGTTATACCGGATGACGCCGGAAGGAGCCGTGAAGCTGCGCGAAGCGACGACGAACGCCGACGGGCGCTTGGATGCGCCGCTGCTGGCCGGCGGCGATCTGCTGGCCGGCACCTATGAGCTTGTTTTTGACGTCGGCGATTGGTACAGCGCCCGCCAGACGGCAGGCGGCGCCAGCGTGCCGACGTTCCTGGAGCAGGTGCCGGTTCGATTTCGCATAGCCGACGGGCAGGAGCATTACCACGTGCCGCTGCTGGTCGCGCCGGGCGGATACAGCACGTACCGGGGCAGCTGAATCCGCCGGGCGGGGAACACGGACGAGGCCGAGAGGGGATGGGCGTATGCTGGATTTGAAAATAACCGGCGGGCTTGTCGTGCTGCGGCACGAAGTTCGCCGTCTGGATATCGGCGTAGCGGACGGCCGGATCGTCCGGTTGGCCGAACATATCACGGGTGAAGCATCAAGGCACTTTGACGCCCGGGGACTTCATGTGCTGCCGGGGATGGTTGACGCGCACGTTCATTTGAACGAGCCGCGCATGGGCCATTGGGAAGGCTTCGAGAGCGGTTCGAAGGCGCTGGCCGCCGGCGGCTGCACCTCTTTCCTGGATATGCCTTTGAACGGACTGCCGCCGACCGTCTCGGTGGCGGCCATGTCCCAGAAGCTGCGGGCGGCGGCGAATCGCTCCAGCGTCGATTATGCGCTCTGGGGCGGGCTCGTTCCGGGCAACCTGAAGGAACTTGAACCGCTTGCCGCGGCCGGGGTGATCGGCTTCAAGGCGTTCATGTCCGAGCCGGGCGGCGAAGGCGAAGAACGGTTCCGGCGCGCCGACTATGCGACGCTGCGGGAAGGCATGAAGCGCATTGCCAGGCTGAACCGCGTGTTGGCGCTGCATGCCGAGGATGAAAGCATGGTCGCTTCGCTCGCCGGGCATTCGATCCGCGAAGGGCGCACCGGCGCTCGCGATTACGCGGCGTCCCGGCCGATATCCGCGGAACGGACCGCTGTGCGCCAAGCGCTCGAAATGGCGCGCGAGACCGGGTGCGCGCTGCATTTTGTCCATATCAGCAGTGCGGAATCGGTTCGGATTATTCGTAAAGCGAAGGATCGCGGCTTGGATGTGACGGTTGAAACCTGCCCGCATTACCTCGTGCTGACCGAAGACGACATGGAGCGGATGGGACCGGTCGCCAAGTGCGCGCCCCCGCTTAGAAGCGCCGAGGATCAAATGAAGCTGTGGCAGGCGGTGGCGGACGGCAAAATCGACATCATCGCGTCCGATCATTCCCCGAGTCCGCTGGAGCTGAAGCAAAGCTCGAATTTCTTTCAGGCTTGGGGCGGCATTGCAGGCGCGCAAAGCTCGTTGGAGCTGATGGTGGACGAAGGCCATTTGAAGCGGGGCCTGCCGCTCCCGCTGTTGTGCCGTATGCTGTCGCTCAATCCGGCCGTGCGCTTCGGTCTGCATCCCCGCAAAGGGGAGATCGCCGTCGGCGCCGACGCGGACCTGGCGCTGGCCGATCTGCAGCGGGGGTATACGCTGGAGAGCGGGCATTTGAAGCAGCGGCATGCGTATAGTCCTTATGTCGGCCGAAGGTTCGGGTGCCGCGTCAGCGCGACGTTCGTGCGCGGCCGGCAGGCGTACCGGGCGGATACGCAATCGATGGCGGAGGATGCGGCTGAGGCAGGGGCATGGCTCCGCCACAGCACCTGAACTTTGCGCAGCAGAAACGGAGGAAACGCGATGACGAACGAAGGGAAGCCGGAAGTCGCGGCCGCAGGAGAGCCGGCGCCAACCAAGGAGCCGCCGGAAACCGGGGCGCTCCTCCGCCGCTTTGCCGCGGAAGCGGCGCATATGCTGGATTGGCTCGCGCAATTCG
The DNA here is from genome assembly GCF_016586185.1 of Paenibacillus sp. EPM92. Classification (NCBI taxonomy): domain Bacteria; kingdom Bacillati; phylum Bacillota; class Bacilli; order Caryophanales; family Paenibacillaceae; genus Paenibacillus; species Paenibacillus sp. EPM92. The sequence goes on along the minus strand of NZ_BCPS01000108.1, from coordinate 7,449 downwards.
GGAGCGGGGCGAATGCGGATGAAGGGGTTACGCGGCTGCTGTACACCCCGGCCTGGCAGCAGGCGCAGGGTGCGCTTGCGGAGCGATTGGCGGGCTGCGGCCTCGCCGTATCCTATGACGACGTCGGCAATTTGTATGCCCGATTGGACGGCGCCCGGGAGCGCGAAGTCGTCGCGACGGGCTCGCACATCGATACGGTCGTCCGCGGAGGACGTTACGACGGCGCGTACGGCATTGTGGCGGGCGCCCTCGCGCTCGCTTATTTGAAGGAGGCGTATGGACAGCCGGAGCGCACGCTTCAGCTGGTCTCCTTTGCGGAGGAGGAAGGCAGCCGCTTCCCGCTCGCGTTCTGGGGCTCGGGCAGCGTGACCGGCCGCTACCAAGCACGGCACGCGCCGGATGCAGCGGATGCAGACGGCGTTTCACTTGCCGCCGCCATGCATGAAGCCGGCTTTGGCCAGGGCCGGTATGCGGCGCCTCCTGCGGCGGCCGATTGGTCGGCGTTCGTGGAGCTGCACATCGAGCAGGGCAGCGTGCTGGAGCGGGAAGGCGCTGCGATCGGCATCGTTCAGGGGATCGTCGGTCAGAGACGCTTCGGCTTCGAAGTGTCGGGCGAAGCGAACCATGCCGGAACGACGCCGATGTCCTACCGCCGGGACGCCTTATGCGGCGCGGCCGAGATGATCGTCGCGATCCGCGACGCGGCGCTCGCTTACGGCGACCCGACGGTGGCTACCGTCGGTCGCCTGGAGGCCAGTCCGGGCGCGGTTAACGTCGTACCGGGCAGAGCCTCGTTCACGCTGGACGTCCGGCACCCGGACGGAGCGGCGCTGGAAGCGTTCTGCGGCGAGTTGATGACGACGCTGGAGCGTATCGCCGCTTCGAACGGGCTGACCGTATCCGCCAGCTTGTGGACGGAAGCCGCTCCGGTGCGCATGAACGGCCGGCTGACGGAAGCCTTGGACCGCATCTGCCGCACCCGCGGGCTCGTCTGCCGGCACATGTACAGCGGAGCCGGACACGACTCGCAGCTGCTGGCGCCGGTATGCCCGACCGCGATGGTCTTCGTGCCGAGCCGCGGCGGCATCAGCCATTCGCCCGCCGAATATACGAAAGCCGAAGACCTTGCCGCAGGTATTGTCGTCTTGGCGGATCTGCTGTATGCTCTAGCTTATAAGGGGGAAACGCCATGAGACCGTACCGCGATTTAGCCCCGTCCCTACGCATGATTATGACGCCGGGACCGGTGGAGGTCGATCCGCGCGTGCTGCGTGCGATGTCCCTGCCCATTCTGGGACAGTTCGACCCGGAGTTTACCGAAATCATGAACGAAACGATGGGCATGCTGCAGAAGCTGTTCCAAACCGGCAACCGCTGGGCATACCCGATCGACGGCAGCTCCAGATCGGGCATCGAGGCGGTGCTGACCGGCCTGGTCGAACCGGGAGACCGTGTGCTGGTGCCGATCTACGGACGCTTCGGCCACCTGTTGGCCGAGATTGCGGAGCGCCTGGGCGCCGAGGTGTTGACGATGGAGCAGGAATGGGGCACGGTGTTCGAGCCGGAAGCCGTGATCCGGCGCATGCGCGAGACGCGTCCCCACCTGGTCGCGATGGTCCACGGCGAGACTTCGACAGGGAGAGTGCAACCGCTTTCAGAAGTTGGCCGGGCTTGCCGTGAGCTGGACGCGTTGTTCGTCGTCGATGCGGTGGCGACGATAGGCGGCATGGAGGTGCAGACGGATGCATGGATGATCGATGCCGTCATTGGAGGGACGCAGAAGTGTTTGTCCGTCCCTTCCGGAATGGCGCCGGTTACCTACAACGACCGGGCCGAGGCCAAGCTGCACCGCCGCAAGCGCATTGAGCGCGGCCTCCGCGATTCCGCGAACGCGCCGACGAACGAAGGGGCGGTCATTCGCAGCAATTATCTCGATCTCAGCCAGCTGCAGGATTATTGGAGCCCGAAGCGCCTTAATCATCATACGGAGGCGACTTCGATGCTGTACGCATTGCGCGAAGGGGTCAGGCTCGTGCTGGAGGAGGGGCTGCCCGAACGGTTCGCCCGCCACCGGCTGCACGGAGAAGCGCTGAGCGCAGGCCTCTCGGCCATGGGATTGGAGCTGTTCGGCGATCCGTCCTGCAAGCTGCCGATGGTCGCCTGCGTCAACATCCCCGAAGGTATAGACGGTGAATCGGTACGCCGTATGCTGCTGCATGATTTCAACATCGAGATCGCCAGCTCTTTCGGTCCGTTACAAGGACGCATTTGGCGCATCGGCACGATGGGCTACAGCGGCCGTAAGAGCAACGTGCTGCACACGCTGGGCGCGCTAGAAGCTTCACTGCTCCGGCACGGCTTCAGGGCCAATGCGGGGGCCGCCGTCCAAACAGCGCTCGATGTATACGGGAGGGACGTCTAATGAACAATGTGATGCCTATCGCTTATCGCGGCATGATTGCGTCGCCGCATTATTTGGCCAGCTCGGTCGGAAACAGGATGCTGCAGCAGGGGGGCAACGCGTTTGACGCCGCAGTCGCCGTCAGCGCCGCGCTGGCGGCGGTTTATCCGCATATGACCGGGCTTGGCGGGGATGCGTTTTTTCTCGTATATGACGCCGCGCTCGGCAAGCTCCGCGGCTTCAACGGCAGCGGCCGTTCGGGCCGTCGTGTAACGCCGGAGCTGTTCGCCCGCGAAGGGCTTGACGCGATTCCGAAGCGGGGCGTACGGAGCGCGATTACCGTCCCGGGCATGGTCGACGCGTGGTGGGAGGTTTGGTCCGCTTACGGCCGGTTGCCGTGGGAACAGCTGCTTGAGCCCGCCATCCGTTATACGGAAGAGGGCGTTCCCGTTTCGCGCGATTTGCACCGCTGGATCGTCAAGGATCAGCCGCTGCTGATGGAGCAAGAGATTCATGCGCGCACCTTCCTGCCTCACGGCGCGCCGCTTGCGATCGGCGAAAGGCTGGTGCAGCCCGAGCTGGCGGCGACGCTTAAGCAGGTCCGCGACGGAGGGCGGGAAGTCTTCTACGAAGGCGAGCTGATGCGGCGTATCGTGCAGGGCTTGCAGCGCGACGGCGGCTGGCTGGAGGAAGAAGACTTCCGCTTGCACCGGGGCGAATGGACCGATCCGATTTCGACGACGTACCGCAGCCGGACAGTCGTTCAGATGCCGCCCAACTCGCAAGGCTTTTCCGTGCTGCAAATGCTGAATATGCTGGAGAACGAAGAGCTTGACCGCGTGCCCCGGCATTCCGCCGACTTTTATCACCTCGCCGCCGAGGTTGTCAAACAAGCGTTCCGCGACCGGGACGCGTATTTAACCGATCCGCGCTTCTCGCCGATTCCGCTCGAACGGCTTTTATCCAAGGAGCATGCCCGCGCGCAGTACCGCAGCATTCGCATGGCTTGGCCGGACGGGGTTTCGTTCGCCTCGAAGGCGATGGGTCAAGATACCGCTTACGCTGCGGCCGTCGATGAGGAGGGGAACGCGGTTTCGTTCATCCAGAGCCTGTATTTCGATTTCGGCAGCGTCTATACGCCGGGGGATACCGGAATCATGCTGCAAAATCGCGGCTCGTTCTTCTCGCTCGATCCGAACGAGGTCAACGTGCTCGCCCCGGGCAAACGCACGTTCCATACGCTCATGCCGGGCATGGTGCTGGAGGGCGGCAAGCCGTGCCTGCTGGTCGGCACGCAGGGCGGGGAAGGCCAGCCGCAGACGCAGCTTTCGCTGTTGACCGGCGTCCTCGACTACGGGTGCAGCGTGCAGGAAGCGATCGCGCTGCCGCGCTGGGTATACGGCCGTACTTGGGGGGACGACAGCGACCTGTTGAGAATGGAAAACCGCGGCCTTGATCAAGCGGCGATCCGCGACCTTCAAGCCCGCGGGCATCGGGTGGAGCTGCTTGGGCCTTGGGACCCGGTCGTCGGGCAGGCTCAAGCCATTAAGATTCACCCGGACGGCAGCTTCAGCGGCGCCGCCGATCCTCGCGGGGACGGCCTGGCGATAGGATGGTGAGCTAGCGATGTGGACAACAATGCTGGCGAAGCTGTGGCATTTGTTCATCGCCTTCGGTACGGCTACCCTGCTCGGTTATGGCGGAGGACCGGCGATCATTCCGATCTATGAGCATCAGGTCGTCAATAAATACGGGTGGATGGACACAGCCGAATTCGGCCGTTCGCTGGCTTTCGGCAATGCGCTGCCAGGGCCGATCGCCACCAAGCTGGCGGCGTACATCGGCTATAAAGTAGCCGGCTGGCCGGGCTCCATGGTGGCGCTCGTCGCCGTCGTTATGCCGACTGCGCTGATGATGATCGCCTTGGCCGGCGTCATGATCAAGCTCGAGCATAACCCTTATATCAAAGGGATGATCCGCGGCATTCAGCCGGTTATTTTCGTCATGATGGCGATGCTGGCCTACGATTTTGCCAAGTATGCGTTCGGGCAGACGGACGGTTCGGGGCCGCTGACCTTTCTTCCTTTTATCATCGCCTGCGTGTTCTTCGTGATGGTGCAATACTTGCAGCTGAATGCCGTTTGGGGGATCGTGATGGCGCTGGTCGTCGGGGCGTTTTTTCTGCGGGGGTCTTGAAGCTGCGTATAGAGCCAGGGAAGGCGATTAGTGAGCTCCCGGATTCCGGGGGCTGGTTTTGCTGCGCGTGCATTGCTGTATACGGGGAAAATCGGAGGCGAACCGGCAGCCTTGGGAGCGTACTCCGAGAGCGAGCCAGTGGTTGCGAGCATATGCGTAAGCCTGGAGCTTGCCCGCAGGCGCGCGCGATCTTTTAGCTGTTTGAAGGCGGCTCGTCCGATGATATGATGGGATTGAGCATGAACGAGGAAATGAAGGGGATGGTGATGGGGTCGATGTTTGAGCATCTTGTTTCTTTTCAATTTAACGAGAAGTATAGTCCGGATCTTGAGAAGCAGCTGCTTGAAGTCTTGTTGTCCTTTAAAGACCGGATTCCCGGCATTGTCGATTTGACGGCCGGCGTGAATGTGACGGAAGAAGCGGAGCATATGCACGGCTACACGCTGGGACTTCGCGTCACGTTTGAAGATCGCGAGGCGCTTCGTCGATATGGGCCGCACCCGGTGCACCAGCAATTCGTACAATTGTTGGACGGGATCGTCGAGAACGTCATTGTGATCGATTATCCGGTGATGAAATAACAGGAGAAGCCGAATCGAATGGAGACAGGCATAGGGGCGATTGTGGGCATTATTAGGGAGATCATTTTGCGGCCAAGAGCAGTCGACAAAAACGGAAGGCCCGGGGTGCGGTGACACCTCGGGCCTTCCTAATTTCGGGACGCAAGCTAACCTTGCTTCTGCCAATGCATGGAGCAGCTCTCTTTCGTGCTTCCCGCAGCATAGCTTGAGCCTGCTTCCGCTTGCTTAAGCCAGCCTCGGTTCGCTTACCGAGCTGTACCCGGCTGCATGCTCCTGAACAAATTCGACCAGCTCTTGATACTTTTTCCCGACGGTCGATGCGGATACAAGATATTTCTGAGCCAGGTTGTTTTGGGTGGTCGGCTGTCCGAAGGCTTCGGAGATCATATACTCCAAAGCAGCGCAGAACGCGCCAACTTTACGAATGACAGGCTTGCGCAGGGTGGAGAACTTGTTCCACGTCGAAACGGCCTCCAGCACGTGCTCCGGCTCATAAGAGGGCTCCATCTGCTGAATCAGATGGTCTGCAAGCTGCGAATACATTTCGTTGCCCCAATTCATTTCCGTAAAGGCCAGTCTCCTTACCTCGCCTATCGTTATGGCATCACCGCCTCCCGTGTTTGCGGGCGTGGCTATTGCTGCTTCTGCCGGACGCAGTTGCCTTTGTTCCCCGGTTTTGTCCGCCTCGAGACAACACTTTTTATACTTTTTTCCGCTGCCGCAATGGCATCGATCGTTTCTGCCTAACTTTAACACCTGTTTTCCTCCTAAAATGCTGTTTATGGACAATCGCATCTCTCCATTCTAGCATATCTTTTTTTTATTATGAAAAGGATAGATTTACCCTTGGCCGGTAACGGGGTACGAGACGTGCAAATTTTTATTTTCCGCTGCCTCCCTATATACTAAAATAAGGTAACGTGTATCGCTCGCCGGATGCAAGAAGGTCAGGCCTGCCGGAAGCAGGGTTATACCGAATCGTTATCGGGCAAAATCGAATGGACGGACGAAAGCGATACGTTAACCCCATAATGATACCATCAACAGGATAGGATCCTTACGATCATAACTTACTTTCCAGGAGGGTTATCATGAAAGCTTTAATTGTTATCGATTATACGGTCGATTTTGTAGTCGGGAAGTTGCCTTGCGGACAGCCGGGCATCGATATCGAGGAACGGATCGCGGAACTTGCGCGCGAATTCGCGGAGCAAGGCGCATTCACCGTCATGGCGGTGGATCTGCACGAGGAGAACGACCGGTTTCACCCCGAGCATAAGCTGTTCCCGCCGCACAATATTCGCGGTACCGAAGGGCGCAAGCTGTACGGCCGGCTTGAACAAGTCTACGAGGCGCAGCGCGGCCGCATGGATTGGATGGACAAAACGCGTTACAGTGCGTTTTGCGGTACCGACCTCGAGCTGAAGCTTCACGCGCGGGGTGTTCAAGAGGTGCATTTGGTCGGCGTCTGCACCGACATCTGTGTGCTTCATACGGCTGTCGACGCTTACAATAAAGGCTTTGATCTCGTCGTGCATGAGGATGCGGTGGCTTCGTTCAATCCGCAGGGGCACGACTGGGCGCTCCGGCATTTTCAGAACACGCTTGGCGCGAAGATTGTTCGCGGCGGGGAGACGGTTACGTTATAGAGGCAAGGACATGGAGGGAAGGCAGATGAATGAGGAGCAGTTGATCCTGCATACGGATAAATATCAAATCAACATGATGTATGCGCATTGGGTACAGGGTTCGCAGAATGAGAAGGCCGTCTTTGAAATCTACTTCCGCAAGCTGCCGTTCGGCAACGGCTTCGCCGTCTTCGCGGGGTTGGAGCGGGTGGTGCGGTATATGCGAAACCTGCGGTTCGGCGAGGAGGAGCTCGCTTACCTGCGCACGCAGGAGGAGAATTACCCGGAAGCGTTCCTGCAGGCGCTGCGCGACTTCCGTTTCACCGGCAGTCTGTACGCCGCCCCGGAAGGAACGCTCGTATTCGCGAACGAGCCGCTCGTACGTGTGGAGGCGCGCATATTCGAAGCGCAGCTGATCGAGACGGCGCTGCTCAACTTCGTGAACTACCAGACGCTGGTCGCGACGAAGGCTGCCCGGGTCAAGCAGGTCGCAGGCGAGGACGGGCTAATGGAGTTCGGCACGAGGCGCGCGCAGGAAGCCGATGCCGCTGTCTGGGGAGCGCGGGCGGCGTATATCGCCGGGTTCGATGGAACGTCGAACGTGAGAGCGGGCATGCTCTTCGGCATCCCGGCCAAGGGCACG
>NZ_BCPS01000107.1:0-50537 GCF_016586185.1 Paenibacillus sp. EPM92 | reverse complement strand
CATGCGCATTCGTGGGTGCAGGGGCACGAGTCGGAGGACGAAGCGTTCCGCAAGTTCGCTGAAGCGCTGCCCGATCACGTGACGCTGCTCGTCGATACGTACGATACGTTGAAGAGCGGCGTGCCGAACGCGATCCGCACAGCCCGGGCGCTTGAAGCGCAGGGCAAGCGGATGCAGGCGATCCGGCTGGACAGCGGCGACCTGGCCTACTTATCGAAGACGGCTCGGGAGATGCTGGACGAAGCGGGACTGTCCTACGTCCGGATTGTGGCGTCCAACGACCTGGACGAGAGCATCATCTTCAACCTGAAAGCGCAGGGGGCCCGCATCGATACGTGGGGCGTAGGCACGCAGCTTATTACGGCAGCCGATCAACCGTCGCTCGGCGGCGTATATAAGCTGGTCGCCCGGGAGCGCGATGGGGAGCTCGTGCCCGTCATCAAAATTTCCGGGAATCCGGAGAAGGTGACCACCCCCGGCCTAAAGGAGGCGTACCGCCTGATCAACAGAAGCACGGGGAAAGCGGAGGCCGACTACATTGCGCTGCGGCATGAGCAGGACGTCCGGCAGGGCGAGCGCATCAAGCTGTTCGACCCGGTGCATCCGTACATCTACAAGTATCTGGACGATTACGAGGCGATTCCGCTGCTGCAGCCCATCTTCGTGAATGGCGAGCAGGTCTACGCGCTGCCCTCGCTGGGTGAGATCCGCCGCTATCATCGAGAGCAGCTTGCGCTGTTCTGGCCGGAATATTTGCGCAAGCTGCATCCGGAAGCGTACCCGGTCGATCTCAGCACGGAGCTGTGGGAGCTGAAGATGGAGATGATCGCCAAGTTCCGGTATTAAGTTTTCCCCGAAAGTGGACCTTCCCCTGGAAAGGAACGTGTGCCGATGACCTCTGTTCAAAAAACAAAAACAATCAGCGTTACCGTAGATCGAGGACCCGGGGAGGTTTACGAATTTATAGCCAACCCGGAGCATCTGCCGCAATGGGCTCCGGGATTTTGCCGGTCGGTAAGGCGGGCAGAGGAGGAGTGGATCGCAGAAACGCCGGACGGCCCGATGACGATTCGTTTCGTCCCGGGCAACGAGTTTGGCGTGTTGGATCATTACGTCAGCCCGGCGCCGGGACAGCTGATTCTGAATCCGATGCGCGTTATTCCCAACGGGCCCGGGTGCGAGGTCTTGTTTACTGTGTTCCAGCAGCCCGGCATGTCGGATGAGCAGTTTACAACCGATATACGTTTGGTGGAAAACGATTTGCAGACCTTGAAGGGCGTGCTGGAACGTTTGCTGTAACAGGAAACATTGGCAGGCACCGCCAACGCCTTCTCTCTCCACCTTTCTAACGCCGCACATCCTCATGACTCGCAGGCTTGATACAAGCTGCGAGTCATGAGGCTTGGTTGGTTTTGATAACCGGACATGATATAGTAGAGTGAACGAAAAATCAATGATGTAAGGGGCCTGTGCACTCCATGATCGATCATATTGTACTTGTTAAATTCAGTGAATCTACGACCCAGGAGCAGTTGACCGAGGTTGTGGAACGGTTCAAAGCGCTGCGGAGTCATCTGACGGGAATCGTCGATCTTCAAGCAGGCCTGAATTTCTCGGAGAAAAATCAAGGCTATCAAGTCGTGTTGTCGGTTCGCTTCGAAGACCGTGCCGCGCTCGAAGCCTATGGGCCGAACCCGGAGCATCAAGCGGTCGCCGCTTATATTCGGGAAGTCGGACGCGTGGATAGTATCGTGGTTGATATTGAAGTTTAAACATGCGAAAGAAGCCGGCTGCCGCGAGCAGCCGGCTTCTTTCGCTTGAAAGGCGGAACTCTGCGGTGTCATTGATTTTGGCCGGGGGCGAAGGATTGGCCTTTACGGGTCATTTCGGCCAAACGCATCCACTGCTCTTCCGTAACGTCAAGCAGCTCGTTGAATTGACCTGCTCCCTGCAGCCACTCCCCGCCGTCGATTGTGACGACCTCGCCGTTCAAATAACCGGCATAATCGGAAATCAGATAAGCGGCCAAGTTCGCCAGCTCCGCTTGATCGCCCACCCGCCGCAGCGGCACCCGGTTAACCAGCTTCTCGGCTAACTCTGGCGTAGGGGCAAGTCTGGACCCGGCTCCATCCGTTGGGAAAAGTCCCGGCGCAATGGCCGCTTGCCGGATTCCGTGATGCGCCCACTCCACGGCAAGAGAGCGGGTAATCGCCAGTACGCCTGCCTTAGCCGCTGCGGATGGAACGACAAACCCTGAACCGGTGGAAGCATACGTAGTGACGATATTTAACATCGTGCCGCCCGTTCCTTGCTCGATCCACCTTTTTCCGACCTCCAGCGTCATGTAGAAGGTCCCGTGCAGAACAATGTTCAATACCGCATCCACAGCACGCGGGGACAACCGCTCCGTAGGGCTGGCGAAATTTCCGGCCGCGTTATTGATCAGAACATCGATGCGCCCGAAGCGCCGTTCTACGGCATCTACCATTTCTTCAATTTGACGGGGATCTCTGACGTCACAGCTTTTATAATAAACCTCTTTCCCGCCGACGCCCATCTCCGCAGCGGCTCTTGCCAAAACTTCCTCGCGGCGGCTTGTAATCGCGAGCTTCGCCCCTAGTTCCAGGAATCTCTCCCCCATGGCCCGCCCAAGCCCGGTACCGCCTCCGGTGATCAGAACCACCTTATTCTTCAATAATTCCCGATCGAACATGCGCTGCACCCCCTGCAGAAAATGGTGTATACCGAAACAACCCCGCCAGCCGTTAGAGATACAGCTTAGTTCTCTGTATGATGCAGGAGCTCGCGATATGTCTGGATATGCTGGGATTTTGTTGACCCCACAGCGCATACAAAAAAACAGCCCGCCCTCTTCAAAGAGGACGGACTGTTCGGTTTTACAAGCTGAGGCTATAATCGTGAACCAGATGGCCCTCGAGGAATTTCTCGCACTCCAGTGCCGCCATACAACCGCTGCCGGCTGCTGTAATCGCTTGGCGGTATTTGCTGTCCTGTACGTCGCCACAGGCGAAAATGCCTTCGACATTCGTTTGCGTCGTGCCTGGCTTAACGAGGATGTAACCGACTTCGTCGGTTTTGATTTGACCTGCGAGGAAGCCGGTATTCGGCTTATGACCGATTGCGACGAAAATACCGTCGGTTTCGATCACTTCTTCGACGCCGGTTTCGTTGTTCAGCACTTTAAGGCCGGTGACGCCTTTATCGCCGGAGATGACTTCCAGCGGCGTGCGGTTCAAGCTCCATTTGATTTTGCTATTCTCTCTGGCGCGATCCTGCATGATCTTCGACGCGCGCAGCTCGCTGCGGCGATGCACCAGCGTCACTTCGGACGCGAAACGGGTCAGGAAGTTCGCTTCTTCCATGGCGGAGTCGCCGCCGCCGACCACGATAATTTTTTTGCCGCGGAAGAAAAAGCCGTCGCAAGTGGCGCACGTGCTGACGCCGCGACCGATGCTTTCCTTCTCGTTCGTAATGCCGAGCAGCTTGGCCGATGCGCCGGTGGAGATGATCAGGCTCTCCGCCACCAGTTCGCCCATGCCTTCAACGTTCAGCTTGAAGGGGCGCTGCGACGTGTCGACGCTGTTCACCCAGCCGGTCTTGAATTCGGCGCCGAACCGTTCGGCTTGCTTACGCATATTAGCCATCAGTTCCGGGCCCATGATGCCTTCCGGAAAGCCCGGGAAATTTTCAACTTCCGTCGTTGTGGTCAATTGACCGCCCGGCTCGGGACCTTCAATGACAAGGGGATTTAAATTGGCACGAGCCAAATAAATGGCCGCCGTTAAGCCGGCAGGGCCAGTACCGATAATAATCGCTTTGTGCATGACGAGTTCCTCCACTCTTCTGCTATTCTTGCAGTTCATTGGTGTATCTTTTCGACCATTATACCCCCCGGGGGATCGTCAAGTCATGATCGCTTCATGAGGGTTTGATGAAGAAATGATGAAGTTGAATGAAACCTGCACATTCGTGTCGAGTGATCGGCCGCTTTGCGCTTCGTTGGCCGTCATGACCCTAGAAATAAAGTAACCAGATGAGCGCTGCCAGTAGGATGCGGTAGATGGCGAACGGCACAAGCTTGACCCGCTGAATGATTCTCAGAAAGAAACGGATCGACACGAGGGCGAACAGAAAGGCGCTCATAAATCCGGCTATGAAAAACGGAAGCGCACCCGCCGTCATGTACTCCCAGTTTTTCAACAGCGATACGGCGCTGGCCCCCATCATAACCGGCACGGCCATCATGAAGGAGAAATCGGAAGCCGCCCGATGGCTCATGCCGAGCAGCACGCCGCCCGAGAGCGTCGAACCCATCCGCGAGAAGCCGGGACACAGCGCGAAGCATTGAAACAGCCCCATGTACAACGCTTGCTTGTAGCTCATCTGATCGACCGTCTCCGTGGTCGGGCGTTTAGGACGGAACCCGTCCGCCGCTATCATCAGAACGGCTCCGCCCATCAGGCCGATCATGACGGTCTGCACCGAAAACAAATACGTATCGATCACATCCTCGAAAATCAGGCCGAGCACGCCGAAAGGCAGCAGTCCGACGATGATCTGTCCCAGCTTCAGTCTATCGCCGAGTCTTTGGTCGACCGTTATATTTTTTTTCCATCCGAGCAGGTTCAGGAATCGGTCTTTAAATACGACAACGACGGCCATAATCGAGCCTAGCTGAATGACGACCTTGAAGGTGTTGGCCACCGGGGGCGAGAACAGCTCCTTCGAGCGGAACAGCAGGTCGTCCACGATGATCATATGCCCGGTCGACGAAATCGGAGCGAACTCGGTCAACCCTTCTACAATGCCTAGCACGACGGCAACGAAAATTTCCCATAAGTTCAACAGTGTAGTTTCCTCCCGACATGAAATCATGCTTTTTATCCAATTTATGCCCTTGTCCGAAACCTCATGATAACCGTCCCGCATGCCTCTTGCGAAACGGCTATGCGTTCCGGGCCGGCCGGCCTTCTTCATAGACGTCCAAACCGCGGCTTTCCCCTTCAGTTTCCTACTTCCAAACGGTTTTTTTTTCTGGTACATTGATTACACAAATGTGAGGATATGGGGGACCGGACGATGTACAAGCTGATTTTGGCAGAAGACGAAGAAGACGTCCGAGAAGGGATCGTGCAGGAAATCGACTGGGCGCGATACGGCTTCGAGGTGGCGGACACGGCGGAGAACGGCAAGGACGCGATGGAATTGATCGAACGGTGGGTGCCGGACGTCGTGGTGACGGATATCAAGATGCCGTTCATGGACGGCCTGCAGCTGTCCGAATGGATTCGCGAGCGGTACCCGACGACGAAGGTGATCATCCTCACCGGCTTCGATGAGTTCGAGTATGCCCAGAAGGCGATTAAGCTGCAGATCGACGAGTATGTGCTGAAGCCGTTCTCTGCTCAGGAACTGATCGACGTGCTGGTCAAAATCAAGGAGCAGATCGATGAGGAGACCGAGCGCAAGAAGAACATGCTGACGCTGCAGGAGCATTACCGTCAAAGCCTGCCGGTACTGCGCGAAGTATTTCTGTCATCGCTGGTCACGCGCAAGCTGCCGCGCCGCCAGATTGAGGAGAAGTGCCGAAACTATCAAATCGAGCTGGATGGCGACGCGTATGTCGTCTCGGTCATCAGCCTCGATAAACCGGGGGAAGAGGAGCCGGGGGCCGGACAATCGGCCGAATCGCTGCGTTTTTCCAACGATATGGAGCTAAAAGCATTCGCTGCCCTGAACGTGACGGAGGAAATTGCCGACAAGCACAACCTCGGACTCGTCTTTTTGCACAACGGACAGCTGGTGGCGATTACAATTCACCGGGACGAGGCCAACGAACCGGCTATAAAGAAAACGCTTACGATCATGGAAGAAGTACGTCAAAGCATCGAAAAATATTTAAAATTTACCGTGTCGATCGGCATCGGTACGGTTTGCCGCGATGTGACCGATTTGTCCTACTCGCATCAGGATGCGGAGCTGGCGCTCGACTACCGGCTTATTCTCGGAGGCAACCGGCTGATCAGCATCGACGACGTGGAGACTCGTTTTGTGGAAAAGCTGCGATTTGACGAGTTGAAGGAGCACGCGTTGATCCGCTGCCTGAAGGTCGGGACGACGCAGGAAATGCAAGAAACCGTGGACAGCCTGTTCGAAGGCATCGTCGATCTGCAGGTGTCGGTGAAGGATTACCAGATTTACCTGATGGAAATCTTGACGGCGATTCTGAAGGCGGCCAAAGACGCGCGGGCGGACCTCGACGCGATCTTCGGAGCGGACTTCATGCCACTGGCGGAGCTGCACCGGTTCGCCGAGCTGCAGGAAGCGAAGAGCTGGGTCGTCGGGCTGTGCACGCGCCTCATGCAGGCCATAGCATCCGACCGGCAGTGCACGTACAAGTCGCTGGTCGATCAGGCGAAGGAATATACGTTGAACCACTTTCACGAAAGCGACATTTCCATTAACAAGGTGTGCGGCCATCTGCATATTAGCGCAGGCTACTTCAGCAGCATTTTCAAGAAAGAAGCGAAAATGACGTTCGGCGCCTACCTGATGCACATTCGCATGGAGGCGGCCAAGGAGCTGCTGCGCACGACCGATCTGAAGGCATTCGAAATCGCCGAGAAGGTCGGCTATACGGAGCCGAACTATTTCAGCTTCAGCTTCCGCAAGCACGTCGGGGTTTCGCCGAAGGAATACCGCGGCGCCTCGTCGGAGGGCGCTTCATGAAAGCCGGACGCTGGCGGCGCAAGCTGCTCGATACGTGGAGGGGCAAGAGCATCCAGTTCATCATCACGGCTTCGTTCACGCTGATTACGCTGCTCGTGATGATCGTCGTCAGCGGCATTCTGTACAACAAGTTTTCCGGGACGGCCGAACAGAACGCGTTCCTCAGCAATGAGCAGATTGTGGAGCAGGTCAAATATAATCTCGAGATTTATTTGCAAAATATGGCGCAGGTGTTCGAGAAGGTCGATAGTAAGGTTCGAGCCGGCGACGCCGTGTCGAACGAACGGCTGCTGGAGCAGATCGGCACGATTCTCGAAACGCGCAGCGATGTCGTGTCGATGGGCTTGTTCGGCGAGGATGGGACGTTGATTAACGGCCTGCCCGCCGCGCCGATGCGCGCCAATACCCGGTTGACCGAGCAAAGCTGGTTTCGGGCGGCGCTGGAAAACCCGAACCACCTGACCTTCTCGCTCCCGCACGTACAGAACTTGTATAAAGGCGAATACAAATGGGTCGTGTCGATGAGCAAAGGCATCAAGATCAACCGCGAGGGCCGCACGTATAACGCCGTGCTGCTGGTGGACGTCAACTTTCGGACCATCGACGACTTGCTGCGCCGCGTCAGCCTGGGCAAGAAAGGATACGTGTACATCATTGACGATTCGGCGGGCAATATCGTATACCACCCGCAGCAGCAGCTGATCTACGCCGGGTTGAAGTACGAGAACGTGGAGCAGGCGCTCAAGTATACGTTCGGCAACTATGTCGATTCCTCCAGCGGCGAGAAGCGTCTCATTACCATCAAGACGGTAAACAACATCGGCTGGAAAATTATCGGCGTCTCGTATATGGACGAAATCGTGACGACGCGCAAAGAGATCGGCACGTTCATTTCGTGGCTGCTGCTGTTCGTTATCGTGTTCGTGCTGCTCATTTCGGCCTTCATGTCGGCCCGCATCTCGATGCCGATCAAGCGGCTGGAACGTTCGATGCGCAAGGTCGAGCAGGGGGACTTCGACATTCATCTGGAGGTGCAGGGCGAGGACGAGGTCGGCCGCTTGTCGCGCCGCTTTAATTTCATGGTGGTACGCATTCGCGAGCTGATGGGTCAAATCATCCACGAGCAGGAAGCGAAGCGCAAGGGGGAGCTTGAGGTGCTGCAAGCCCAGATTAACCCGCATTTCCTCTATAATACATTGAATTCGGTTGTGCGCATGGCAGGCAGCGGCAAGAGCGAAGAAGTGATCACGATGATTACGTCTTTGTCCAAGTTTTTCCGAATCAGTCTCAGCAAGGGCAAGCATATTATTCCCGTGCAGGATGAGCTGGAGCATGTGCGCCATTACCTTATCATTCAGAAAATGCGCTACAAGCGCAAGTTCGACTTCGTGATCGAGGCGGACGACGAGGTGTTGGCCGTCCCGACGCTGAAGCTTATCCTGCAGCCGATTGTCGAGAACGCCATCTACCATGCCATGGAGATTATGGTCGACGACGGGCTGATCGAGATCGCCGCGGAACGGCTTGGCAGCCGGGTACGGCTTCAGGTCCGCGATAACGGGCCGGGCATTCCGCCGGACAAGCTGGAGCGGCTGCTCTCCGGCGATGCCAGGAGCGATGAGGGCTCGGGCGTCGGGGTAAAGAACGTGCATGAGCGGATCCGGCTGCATTTTGGCGAAAGCTACGGTCTGGAGATCGAGAGCAAGCTGGAGGTCGGAACGACGGTCACACTGTGGATCCCGTTCGACTCGGGGCGAGAGGGGGCGGGCGTATGAACCGGAGCAAGAAGCTGCGTTGGCGCTGGTGGACGGCGGCGCTGACGCTGGCCGTCATGACGCTGCTGCTCGCTTCCTGCAGCAAAGAGACGACGCAGCCGCATATCGCGGAGGCGAAGAAGCAAGTGGCGCTGGTGCTCAAGACGCAGCACAGCGACTTCTGGCGAACGGTGCGCACGGGGGCGGAAGCGGCCGCCAAAGAGTTCAATGTCGAGCTGATTGTCGAGGCCCCGGTGCAAGAGGAAGACGTGGCGGGGCAGGTGAAGTACGTGGAAGAAGCGATTAACTTCAAACGCGACGCGCTCGTGCTTGCGGCTAACGACGGCGCCGCCCTGGCAGAGCCCGTGAAACGCGCCGCTGCGCAGCGGATGCCGGTCATCGCGATCGACACGGAGGTTGAGACCGGTAAGACGGAGGCGTTCATCGGCATCAACCACTACGAAGCAGGCCGCAAAGCGGGGAAAAAGCTGGCCGAGCTGCTCGGCGGGAAGGGCCGCGTGGCGCTCGTCAGCTACAAGCCGGACGCAAGGAATGCGGCCGAGCGCGAACGCGGCGTGCTGGAGTCGCTGGCGCAGCATCCGGATATCCGGATCGCCGATAAGACGTATTGCTACTCCGATCAGCGGTTGTGCGGCGAGCATGCCCGGCAGCTCGTGCAATCCGCCGAGCCGGTCGACGGGATCGTGGCGCTGCACGCCGTGTCCTCGATCGGCGTCGCCGAGGAGATCGAGCGGCTCGGGCTGCAGGGTAAGGTCAAGGTCGTCACGTTCGACAGCACCCTGGAGGATATCGAATACCTCCAGGAGGGCGTCATTCAGGCGACGATCATCCAGAATCCGTTTAGCATGGGCTATCTGGGCGTCAAGTATGCGGTCGACTTGCTCGGCGGGAGCAAGAAGGTGCCTGCTCGTTACGACACAGGCACGACGGTCATTGACCAGAACAACATGTTCTGGTCGGATAATCAGAAGCTGCTGTTCCCGTTTGTGAAGTAACTTGGTTGTAACGACCGTTTGAATTGAAAGCTTGAAAGTGAAACGACAGCGTTACGGACTGGGGAGACTGGTCTGTGACGTTGTCTTTTTTATCTCCCTATGGCCCGGGCAGTGTCATCCCCCGAGATCAACATATGAGAATTTCGATAGAACACATGAGAATATTGCATGGGAATAACGAAGAAAATCGCAGATAATAATCATGCAAGCGTTACATTTCCATTCCAAACATAAAACAAAACGGAGGTCTTTAAGCGATGAACAAAAAAGTGGTATCCATGGTAGTCGCAGCTGCTCTGGCGGCAACGGTTGCAGGTTGCGGCTCTTCGGGCAAAACCGGGGCGAACACAGGCGCTGCGCCGGCGGCCGGCTCAACTTCAGGCGGAGCGGCGGCAGCTCAGCCGACGATCGGCGTCGCGATCTACAAATTTGACGATACGTTCATGACCGGCGTTCGGAACGCCATTTCCGCAGCAGCCGAAGGCAAAGCGAAGGTCGACATCGTAGACAGCCAAAACTCGCAGCCGACGCAAAACGATAAAGTCGACCTGTTCATCACGAAAAAAGTAAACGGTCTGGCGATCAACGCCGTTGACCGTACGGCAGCGGGCGTCATTATCGACAAAGCGAAGGGCGCGAACATTCCGGTCGTCTTCTTCAACCGCGAGCCGCTGGCCGACGATATGAAGAAATGGGATAAAGTCTATTATGTCGGCGCGAAAGCGGAGCAGTCCGGTACGATGTCCGGCCAATTGGTCGTAGACTACTTCAAATCCCATCCGGAAGCGGATAAAAACAAAGACGGCGCGCTTCAATACGTCATGCTGAAAGGCGAGCCGGGTCACCAGGACGCCGAGCTGCGCACGAAGTTCTCCGTGAAAGCGGTCGAAGACGCCGGCATCAAGGTCGAGAAGCTCGCGGAAGACACGGCGATGTGGGATCGTGTAAAAGGTCAGGAGAAAATGGCCGCGTTCCTCGCGTCCCATGGCGATAAAATTGAAGCGGTCTTCGCGAACAACGACGACATGGCGCTCGGCGCGATCGAAGCATTGAAGGCGAAAGGGTACTTCAAAGACAACAAATACATTCCGGTTGTCGGCGTAGACGCGACGGCTCCTGCGCTGAAAGCGCTTGAAGACGGCACGATGCTCGGAACCGTATTGAACGACGCGAAAAACCAGGGTAAAGCGACGCTCAATCTGGCGCAAGTGTTAGCTTCCGGCCAAACGCCATCCAAAGACAACATCGGTTATGAGCTCACAGACGGCAAATACGTATGGGTTCCTTATAAAAAAATTACAAAAGAAAACATGAACGACGCGAAATAAGACAGCGTAGAAATCGGGGCAGGGGCAAGGGAGAATGCATGCTTAAGCCCTTGCCCTTTTCCATGTTATTTCCCTCATAAGCCTCTGAATGTCAGAGGGCGAGGCGTTTCAGGCGCAAGGAGGCGTTAATCAATGACGGAAACCCGTTATTTGCTTGAGATGAATCAAATTACGAAAGAATTTCCCGGCGTGAAGGCGCTGGACGGGGTCACCCTCAAGGTGCGCCCGGGTACGGTTCACGCGCTGATGGGGGAGAACGGCGCGGGTAAATCGACGCTGATGAAATGTTTATTCGGCATCTATAAGCCGGACGGCGGCGACATCATCCTGGAAGGCCGTCAAGTGAGCATTAACCATTCGAAGGATGCGCTGAGTATGGGAGTCTCCATGATTCATCAAGAGCTGCATCCCGTTCCGTTCCGCAATGTGATGGAAAACATCTGGCTCGGCCGGTTTCCGGTGAAAGGCTTCGGGCCGTTCAAAATAGTCGATCATAAGAAAATGTATGAAGATACCGTCAAGCTTTTTCAAGACCTGGACATGGATATCGATCCGTACACGATCGTTCGCGAGCTGTCCGTGTCGAAAATCCAATCGCTCGAAATCGCCAAGGCCGTTTCCTTCCGATCCAAAGTCATTGTCATGGATGAGCCGACATCTTCCCTGACCGGCAACGAGGTCGAGCAATTATTTAAGATCATTCATCAATTGCGCAGTCGCGGCGTCTCCATTATTTATATCTCTCACAAAATGGAGGAGATTTTGCGGATTTCCGACGATGTCACGATCATGCGCGACGGCAGGCTGATCGGCACTTGGGAGGCCAAAGAGCTGACGACCGACCTGATCATTCAGCGAATGGTCGGACGCGATCTCAGTCAACGCTTCCCGGAACGGCATAATACGCCGGGCGACGTGCTGATGAAGGTAGACGGGCTGACGAGCCCGCACCCCAAATCGTTCCGCGACGTATCGTTCGAGCTGCGCAAAGGCGAGGTGCTCGGTGTCGGCGGATTGGTGGGCGCCCAGCGGACGGAGCTGATCGAAGCGTTGTTCGGTCTGCGCACGGTCGCTTCGGGCGAGATCCACATCCACGGGAAGAAAGTGAAGATCAAGACGCCGATCGACGCGAAGAAGCACAAGATCGCGCTGCTCACGGAAGAACGCCGGGTGACCGGGATTTTTCCTGTGCTGAACATTAAAGAGAACACGATCATCGCCAACCTGGACCGCTATTTGAATCCGTTGAAGCTGATCAATGATCATAAAGCCCGGATCGATACGGATCAAAATATCGGGAAGCTGCGGGTCAAAACCCCGAATTACAAGACGCTGATCAAAAATTTATCGGGCGGCAATCAGCAAAAGGTGCTGCTTGCACGTTGGCTGCTTACCGAACCTGAAATTTTGATGCTGGACGAACCGACTCGCGGCATCGACGTCGGTGCGAAGTTCGAAATTTACTCGATCATTGCCGATCTGGCCAAGCAGGGCAAAAGTATCATCATGATTTCTTCGGAGATGCCCGAACTGCTCGGGATGTCGGACCGGATCATGGTCATGTCTGACGGACGTCTGTCCGGCATTATAGACGGTGCTAAAGCGACCGAAGAAGAAATCATGCGCCTGGCTGCCAAGCACCTGGGTTAACGGAGGGAATAGGAACATGGATACAAAAAAACTAACCGGGTTCGTCACCCAAAACGCCATTTACATCGTGTTGATCCTGCTGGTGGTCGGGATTGCCTTTAAAGATCCGCGCTTTTTGTCCGTCGATATTCTCCGGGATATTTTGCTGCAAAACTCGACGCGGGCCATTATCGCTCTAGGGGCCGCCTTCATCCTGATTACGGGCGGCACCGACTTGTCCTCCGGACGCGTCGTCGGTTTATCGGCGGTGTTGTCGGCCTCGATGCTGCAGATCAGCGATTACCCGAGACGCTTCTTCCCCGACCTGCCTGAGCTGTGGGTAGGGCTTCCGATTGTGTTCGGCATTCTCGCAGGCTTGATCGTCGGGCTTATCAACGGCTGGGTGGTGGCGAAGCTCAATGTGCCGCCGTTCATTGCCACCTTAGGCACGATGGTCATCGTATACGGCGTCAACTCGATTTACTTCGATATGAAACCGAACGAATCGCAGCCGATTGCAGGGTTGCGCAAAGATTTTACGGACATCGGATCCGGGTTTGTCGGGCCTAACGGGCCGTACTCCATTCCTTACATTGTCATTATCGCGGTCATCGTGTCGCTTATCGTGTGGGTTATTTTCAATAAAACACGGCTGGGCAAAAACATGTACGCCATCGGCGGCAACGTGCAGGCGGCGACCGTATCCGGGATTAACGTTGCACGCAACCTGATCTACATCTACGCGATCGCAGGTGCGCTGTACGGCCTCGGCGGGGTTCTCGAAGCGGCGCGAACCGGCGGCGCGACGAACAACTACGGGAACATGTATGAGCTTGACGCCATTGCGGCATGCGTTGTCGGAGGCGTATCGACGGCTGGCGGGATCGGTACGGTGCCGGGCGTGCTGGCCGGCGTGCTGATCTTCGGGGTCATCAACTACGGCTTGACCTTCGTCGGAGTGAGTCCTTACTGGCAATTGATTATTAAAGGCTTAATCATCGTCGCGGCGGTCGCTTTCGACATCCGCAAATACTTGGCTAAGAAATAATGATGGACAGAGGCTGCCAGCGAGAAACTGGCAGCTTTTTTAACAATAGCGGTTGGCGGTGAGGGTGTGCCGGCATATCCGACATGACCGTAAAGGGGGCGCTGTCAGCATGACATTGAGACAAAAAGTGGTTGGTGTTTTTATCGTCATTTCGTTGCTCGTTACTTTGAACAGCTTGTTTTCATTCTTATTCTTAAAGCAGATGCAAGGCTCCTACAAGTCCTTGATCGACAGGGGACTAGCCGTTCTTGAGCAGGTCGGGGGCATCCGCGAACAGACGGAACGGCAAAACTCGCTGCTGTTCGGCCTGTTGGTCGATCCGTCGAAGGAGAAAGAACAGGTTCTTGCAACCGTGAATGCGAAGTTGTCGGAATCGATCGCGCAGCTCGAGCAGCTGTCGGAAACCGATGAAGAGCGGAGCGAGGTGCGGAAGCTGGCCGAAGCGAACGCCACGTTCGCCCGTTTGACGCAGAAAATTACGGATTACCTCAACCGGGGTGAGCCGGGGCTTGCGAGTCGATCCCGTTGTCGGAAACGTTGACCCAATCCTCGACACGCATTCAACAGATCGAGCAGCAGCTGATGACGGGGAAGCAAGCGGCGAACGAGCAGTTGGTTGCGAAGACGATCCGCTCGCTGATGGGGGTAAGCGCCGCTGCGTTGGCGTTCGCTATAGCGGCCGGATTTCTGCTCTCGCGCTTTATCGTCAAGCCGCTTCGCGCTATGGCGCAGGCGGCCGCAGCTATCGCGTCCCGCGATTTGACGGTTTCCGATATCCAAGTGACAAGCCGCGACGAGATAGGCAAGCTGGCGTCGGCCTTTAATGGAATGAAAGCGGAGCTGCGGACCATGGTCATGGAGCTGACCGAGCATGCGGAAGAGGTGGCGGGCGCTGCTGAGCGGCTGAGCGGCAGCTCGGAGCAGGTCAGCCATTCGCTTGAGCGGATCACGGAGATCGTCGGGGATATCGCAACCGGCACGTCGGAGCAGATGCAATCCGTCAACGAAAGTGTCTCTTTGATGGAAACGATGTCGCGTTCCGTCGATCACATCGCCAGTGCGACAACAACGGCGGATGCCAAATCGTCGGCCGCCCTTACAACCGCGGCCGGGGGCAGACAAGCCATCGCCACCGTAAGCGGGCAAATGGACTCGATCCGCAGCACGATGACCGTCATGGCCGAAGGCGTCTCGCAGTTAGGCAGCCGGACGATGGAGATCATGAAGGTGAACGAAGCGATCGCCGCCATCGCGAAGCAAACGAACATGCTGGCGCTGAACGCATCGATCGAATCGGCGCGAGCCGGCGAAGCGGGCAAAGGCTTCGCGGTCGTCGCGGAAGAAGTGCGTAAGCTGGCCGTTCAGACGTCCGCCGCAGCCGGCAAGGTTGTGGAGATGATAGCAGGCATTTCGCAAGAGAAGGACCGGGTTATCGCCTCGACGCAAACGGGGTTGCGCGAGGTGGAAACCGGTATGGACGTCGTGCGGCACGCAGGCGACGCGTTTCACCGCATCCAGCAGTCCGTCGAAGAAGCGGCGCTCTGCATCGGCGAAGCGGGCGATCAGTCCGGGCACGTCGTGCGGCAATCGCACAGCGTCGTAGACAAGGTGCGGCAGGTACAGACGATTGCCGAAAGGGCCGTAGCCCATACGCAGGATGTCTCAGCGAGCGTAGAGGAGCAGTACGCCTCGATGGAGGAGGTGGTTTCATCGGCCGAGGTGCTGCATACGATGTCCGGCCGGTTGTCCGCCCTGATCGGCCAATTCCGGGTGTAATCTCGAGAGTCAGGCTGCAGGCGCAACCGGATGTCTCCAAGCAAGCGTCCTGTACAGCGCCCCGAGCCCGCGCTTGCAAGCACGGGCCTTGCAAACACGGGCTATACAGCACCGGGCCTAGCAGCAAGCGTTACTTTGCCTTGTTCACCGGGACGCCCTTGGCTGTGTACTCCTCCAGCGTCAGCCCTTGCTTCACGATATCCTTGGCGAGATCCACGCCGACATAACGCAAATGCCACGGCTCGTACTGGTAGCCGGTAATGGCTTCCTTGCCTTTCGGGTAGCGGATGATGAAGCCGTATTCGTGGGCATGCTCCGCCAGCCATTTGGCTTCTTGGGTCGCGCCGAAGCAGTCTTGGGCCGGACATTTGCCGTTGCTGCCGGCAACGTCGATGGCCAGCCCCGTTTCGTGCTCGCTGTGGCCGGGCTTGGCGCTGTACTTGTTCGCCTTTTCTTCCCCTTCCTGCTTCACGTAGTTGTTGTAGAGGGCCGTTTGCGTTTCGTGCGAACGGTAGGCGGATACACCGGCCAGCGGTAGTCCGGCATCCTTAGCGGCCTGGAACAGTTTCTCCAGGGCAGCGGCCGCTTCCTTGCGCATTTTGCGTTTCTCCAGCTTTTCCTTGAACGTAAAAGGCACGTTCGGATCGACCAGATCCTGCGGCTTGTAGTCTTCCGGCAGCTTGGAGGTTTTGTTGACGAGCACAGCGATCTCCGCAGGCTTAGCGACCACTTGAACGGCCTCGCCCTTGGAAGCGCCGGGTGCAGTCGAGCTGCCGCTTGCCCCTTTGGGGTCCGGCTTTGTGTTCGTACTGTCTGTCCCTGGCGCCGGTGCTGCCGGCTGAGCGGGCTTCGTCCCGGCGTCGCCGCCCGATGCTTGCGGATTCGTGCCGTTCGCGCCGGAATTCGGCGCTTCCGAAGCAGGGGGCGTTGTCGGAACGGCGGTTTGTCCCGCCGCGTTCTGGGAAGACGCATCGCCGCAGCCGGAAGCGATAACCAGCAGGCAGGCGAGTGCGCCCACCGTATACCAGGTGGGTCGAGCATTTCGCATGATGATAATTCCTTCTTTCGCAAGTGATGATATCTGTTAGACGGAACCGGTTCTCCAAAGGTTCCGGTCCTTGTGCCCGAATCCTTCTATTGTACCGCTCAGCGTCCGGCGATTCAACGGATCGATCCGCGTCTCTTGCCGAAGTTGCCGAGGTGGCGTACATTTAGACTAAAAAGGGTTGAAGAACATGACGACGAAAGAGAAGTCGGCGGAGCTGGAGCCCCGGATTTATACGGATAAGCTGGAGGCTTGGTTAAGGCCGTATGCCGATGAGGAAAAGGCGGGACCGATGCGGGCCTATATGCGGGATCAGTTCGCTTTTCTGGGCATTCGGTCGCCGGAGCTAAAGCAGCTGATGCGCGAATTTATCAAGGAGCATGGAATTCCCGTCGGGGACCGGCTGCAGGAAACATTGCGCATGCTGTGGCGTCTGCCGGAGCGGGAGTTCCAGTACGCGGCCCTGGTGCTGCTGGACAAGCGGGAGCGGACCTTGTCCGCGGAGCACCTCGCGCTGCTTGAAGAGCTGATTGTAACGAAGCCGTGGTGGGATACGGTCGATCTGTTGGCCGGCCATGCGGTAGGCGCCATCCTGAGCAGACGTCCCGATCTGATCGAGACCTATGCGGACAGGTGGATAAACTCCGATTCGATGTGGCTGCAGCGCACGGCGCTTCTGTTTCAGCTCCGGTACAAGTCCGGTACGGACGCGGAGTTGTTATTCCGGTTAATCCGGCAGTGCGCCGATTCGAAGGAGTTTTTCATCCGCAAGGCGATCGGCTGGGCGCTGCGCGAGTATTCCAAAACAGACGAGACTGCGGTGCGCCGCTTCGTGGCCGAGACGGCGCTCTCTCCGCTCAGCGCCCGGGAGGCGCTGAAGTACATGGACCGCAAACGCTGAATCGTACGGAACCGTTAATCGAGCCGAAACCCTTGTCCCTCCAAAAACGGCCGAATGTGCGCCCGCACCGGCTTCCGGTACTTGTCCGCAATGCCGCGCGACCAGTTCGTTAACGTCCGGCCTTGCGTACGTACTTTGTAATATTCGTGCATCGTGCGGTCGTAAGCCTCTATGCCGCTGCGGACGGCTTCGTCGCTATAGGCGTTCTCGTGCAGCAGGCCTGCAAGCGGCAGCCGGGGGCGAATCGTCGGCTCCTGATCGGGGACGCCGATGCACAGCCCGAAGATCGGATAGACCAGCTGCGGCAGCTCGAGCAGCCGGCTGACTTCATCGGGCGCGTTGCGGATGCCGCCGATGTAACAGACGCCGAGGCCGAGCGATTCGGCGGCTACGGCGGCATTTTGCGCGGCGAGCGCGGCGTCGACGGTGGCGACGATGAAGCTTTCGGCGTTCTGATGGAACGGTTCGCCGTGCTGCGCTGTGGCGATCTGCAGCCGGTTCAGGTCGGCGCAGAAGACCAGGAACATGCCGTTATGCGCCACGTACGTTTGATTGCCGGCGAGGCGGGCGAGCGTTTGTTTTTTATCCGGATCGGACACCGCGACGATGCTGTATGCTTGCACGTTGCTGGATGACGACGCCATCTGGGCCGAGGTCACGATCGCCTCGAGCTGTTCCTTTCGCAGTGGAATGTCTTTGAATTTGCGGATGGAACGGTGGCTTTGCAGCAGCTGAATGACGGCATTCATGGAACGTGTACCTCCAGGTTTATTTTGTCATATGCTTCCATATTATCGAAATCGTTATTCCGCCGTCAAACCGGCAGCTCGCGAGCCCGGGCACAGACGCGGCAGGGTGCCGTTTTTCCCGCAGGAGAAGGCGGGGGAGGCGGCGCTCCGGCGTGTTTTTTCATAGACAATGCGATATAATGGGACTCGTACCCAGCGTGCGATTGCGAAAGGAGACACTTACTTATGGCAGGCAGGAAAGAAGACGAACTGGACTTGACGCTGCTCGGCAACGAGAAAACGAAATACCCGATGGAGTATGCGCCGCAAATGCTCGAGTCCTTCGATAATAAACATCCTTACCGGGACTATTTTGTGAAGTTTAACTGTCCGGAGTTTACCAGTCTGTGCCCGATTACGGGCCAGCCGGATTTCGCGACGATCTATATCAGCTACATCCCCGATATTCGGATGGTTGAGAGCAAGTCGCTGAAGCTGTACTTGTTCAGCTTCCGCAACCATGGCGATTTCCACGAAGACTGCATGAACATCATCATGAACGATCTGATCAAGCTGATGGACCCGAAATACATCGAAGTATGGGGCAAATTTACGCCGCGCGGGGGCATTTCAATCGATCCGTACTGCAATTATGGCCGCCCCGGCACCAAATACGAGCAGATGGCCGAGCATCGGCTGCTGAACCACGACTTGTATCCGGAAAAAGTCGACAACCGCTAAAGGTTGGCGCTGCGAGAGGAGACGGCTGCGATGTTGAAGCTGGGCATATTGGATCAATCGCCGGTGTTCCCCGGCTATCAGGCGGGCGACGCGATTCGGCATACCGTCGAATTGGCGAAACAGACTGAGTGCTGGGGCTACTCGCGCTTCTGGGTGTCGGAGCATCACGACACGTCGCGACTGGCCGGCTCATCGCCGGAGGTGCTGCTCGCGGCGCTCGGCGCGCACACGTCGCGCATCCGCATCGGCTCGGCCGGCGTGCTGCTGCCGCACTACAGCCCGTTCAAGGTCGCGGAAAATTTCCGCGTCCTTGAAGCGCTGTATCCCGGCCGCGTCGATCTCGGCATCGGCCGGGCCCCCGGCGGGATGCCGATCGCTTCGCAGGCGCTGCGCTACGGGCGGCCGAAGGAGCGGGATGAGCTGTTCGGCGAGACGCTGCGCGACTTGGCCGGATTTTTAAGCGACCGGCTGGAGCCCGGCCACCGGTTCGAGGGCGTGCGCGCGGCTCCGCTGGTGGAGACGGCGCCCGACATTTGGCTGCTCGGCTCGAGCGGCTTCAGCGCGGAACGCGCGGCCGAGCTTGGGGCGGCGTTCTCGTTCGCCCATTTCATTAACGGCGACGGCGGCCATGAGGCGATGCGGCGTTATTTCGCCGATTACCGGCCGGGGCCGCTCGGCCGCGCTCCCCGCGCGAATGTATGCGTGATGGTCATCTGCGCCGATACCGAAGAGGAAGCGGAGCGGATCGCCGTGCCGCTCGATCTGTCGATCCTGCTGCGCGAGCAGGGCCAATTTCAGCGGCCGTTCCCGACCTACGAGGAGGCCGTCGCCTACCCGTACACGGAGTGGGACCGGATGCGCATCCAAGTGAACCGGAACCGGATGATCGTCGGCGATCCCAAGCAGGCGAAAGCGCGTATGCTTGCGTTCAGCGAGGAGTACGGGGTGAACGAGCTCATCGTCGTCACCGTCACGGCCGATCCGCAAGCCCGGCTGCGCTCCTACGAGCTGCTCGCGGAGGCGTTCGCGCTGCGCGGTTGAGCGCGCCGGGCACGGTGACGTCTAGCCGGGCGCAGCAGTGCGGCGCATGCCGCCGCTGCGAAACCCGGTGCATGCAGCTCGCATCGCTGGCTTTCGCCGGAATTGGCGGAACGCCGGTATCTGCATTTGGCTGGAATCAGGCAGCTAAATCGAAATAGCGGAACAGAGGTATCTTATTCGCCGCCAAAACGGGCCTTGAGCCCTGACTTTTGGAACAATAAGGTATCACCGTTCCGCTATTTTTGTTAAGTACGGCTCATTCCGTGGGAATAGCGAACGTTAGTTCCGCTATTGTACAGGGACGGATCGAGCCCCTGCCGGTTTATGGACGCGTTCGACCCGCAATTGAATTTGCTTATCCAGATGCTCCGGCTTGATGCTCGGGTTGCCCGCATTGATGCGCGGGATTTCCATGGGATTGGAGCTGCGCGTCGCCATCTCGCTGACGATCGTGAACGCGTACCGGAATCCGGCGTCCCGTATAAGCGACTTGGCCGTATCAGAGAAAATGCCGAACGGATAGGCATACGCCTTGGCTGCGTCCGGGCTGCCGTACAGCTCTTGCAGCCGCTGCGCGCATGCTTGGCTGTCCTGGCTTACCCTCTCGATATACTGCGCTTCGTTCTCCGGACCGCCGCCTGTTTCGAGCCGGCCGGTCAACGCTCCTTCACGTCCTGCTTTATAATGCAGCGCGTTAGAGTGACACTGTACGTCGAACATCCCGGCCCGGTAGCCGAGCAGCTCGCGGATATTTTCCCGGCTCAGCGCCGGAATCGAGGGGGCGTCGGGAGCAGCCAAATCCTGCGTGACGATAAAATTAACCGCGGGGATATCGAGTTCTTTTAGAATCGGAAACGCATAGTCATAGAAGCTTCTGTACCCGTCGTCGAACGTAACGAGCACCGCCTTCTCGGGCACGGGGGCCCCTTCGTAAAATCGGATGAATTCGGAGAGCGAGATGAAGGTGTAGCCTTGTTTTTTTAAATACGACAGCTGGTCGCGAAACAGAGCGCTGCTGACGGTGCTTGAGCTTTGGTCCGTGTCGTGTACGTGGTGGTACATCAGTACGGCGACTTGATCGCGGTACGTCTGCTTCGGATTCGTTCCCCACAGCTCAAGCAGGCTGATGAGTATTACAGCGACCAGAAGGCCGGTCAACAACTTTCGCGTCATGGTCTAATCTCCTTCAAGGCCCGGTAGGGTCTATATACAGTTATAGCGATTAGCCCGGGAAATTTCAAGCAAGCGTGAGCCCTGCGCCCGCTGAACGTATTTTTTTATGCATCGGCGCGTTGCTTCGGCAACTTTTTCCATGGTGAGGGCGTCAATAAAGTGGATTGATAAGCCTTCATAAGGAGAGGAAGATTCGCTTGAAACTGATCAAAAAAGCCAGCTCGATCGCCGTCGCCTCCGCACTCCTTCTTACCTATGCTCCGCTTGCCTGGGCGGACGAAGCGGCATCTCCGTCAAGCAGCGTCGGCGCACCGGCGAAAGGCAAGGAAGAGACGCTGCCAAGCAACGTGAACATTACGAAAGAACGGGCCATCGAATTGGCCAAATCGTACATCGACCTTCCCGAAGGGTATGCGCTGCAATCGGTTAACCTGAATGCTTACGCGGTGTTCCGGCAGAAACCGGTTCCGACTTGGAATCTGTACTACGCCAAGAGATCGAAAGATCACGATTACGGCAGCATCAACATCACGATCAACGGGTTAACCGGCAAACTGACAGGGTACTCTTTCTATAACAACGATCCGAATTACAAACCGAGCTACCCGCCGAAAGTGAACTTCCAAGGTGCGAAGGAAATCGCGTCCCAATGGATCGATAAGCTGAACCCGGCAGACCGGAAGGAGCTTCGTTACAACGACCGCCAAGAACAATCGTTCCGCCCGCCGTTGAACGGCGATTATCAGTACAATATCCGCTTCGATCGTCTCGTCGGGGACGTGCCTTTTCCGCAGGATGGCATTCAAGTGTCCGTGAACGGAGAAGGCCAGGTAACCGGTTACAGCTATTCGTGGACCGATGCCGTGAAGTTCGAGCAGGGCGTAACGCCGATTGGCTTGGAGAAGGCGGCTCAAGCGTTCCGCGACAAAGCGGATGTGAGCCTCTCGTATCAAGTGCCGTACGAATCCCGCGGTGAGAAGAAGCCGCTGATCTCGTATGGGATGAGTACGTTTTTCTTGGCTGCGGCGAAGGGCGAACCGTGGAACCCCAGCGATTTGCCGCTGATCTCCTCTGGAGAACGGAAACCGTTGACGGACCAGCCACTTGGGGATGCGCCGTCTGCAAGCCTCAATTTGTCCAAGGAAGAAGCGGCAGGGAAAGTCTTGAGCGTCTTCAAGCTGCCGCAGGATGCGAAGCTGGAGGATGCTTCTTATAATGAGTATACGAACCCGGAAACGGGCAAAACCGAAGCCAATTGGAACTTGCGCTGGAACCTGGCCCCGGACAAAGATACGCTGGGCAAGGGCGAGAATATGGTCTGGGCGAGCGTGAACAGCCATACCGGCGAAATCAAGAACTTTAACCGGAACCTGTACATGGAGTCGTCCAAACCGATCGAACCGAAAGTATCGGCGGAGGACGCTTCGTCCAAAGCGGTGGAGCTGGTGAAGCAGCAGCTGCCTGCTTATACCCATCAGCTCGTGCTGGATGCGGGCGTCTTGAAGCAAATTCCCGAAGAACGGCTGAAGAACATGCGTACTTGGGACGTGCGCTTTAACCGCGTCATTGACGGCGTCGCTGCCGGCGGAGAGGGTGTGAACATCAGCATCGACCGGGAAACGGGCGATATCGTCAACTACTACTTCTCTTTCAGCGAAAGGCCTTATCCGCAGCACAAGCCGGATGTGATCGCCCTCGATAAGGCAAAGGAGCTGCTGTTCTCGCAATACGATATCGAACTGTCGTACGTGCTTGATCAAGGGATTACTCCTTATCTGTCGAGCGGCCTGGCGGATAAATACAAGCTGATGGTAGCCTCCGGCGAGATTTCGCCGGGTACGCAGCCAGGCTCGGGTACGGACATAGCGCCGGAAGCAAAGCTGGTGTACGGCCTGGTGCCGAAGTATACAAGGGAGCCGTTCTTCCTGGATGCGCAAACCGGCCAATGGCGCAGCGCTACGACGGGCGAGCCGATTACGCTGGAGAAAGCGGTCGCTACGGATATCGAGGGCCACTGGGCGCAGCGAGAGCTTCAATTGATGCTCGACTATCAAGCGCTCGACGTCAAAGACGGCAAAGTGAACCCGCAGCAGGCGATGACCCGCGGGGAAATGATCAAAATGCTCGTCATTGCCATGAACGGCGGCAATTACGGCATTTATTACGCGAGCGACCGGACGGCCTCCTTCGCCGATGTGAAGAACGGCTCGACCTACTTCGCGTACGTCGAGAATGCCGTAGACCGCGGACTCCTCGACCCGGGAGCCGAGTTCAACCCCAACGCGATCATGACGCGGGAAGAAATGGCGCAGCTGATCGTTCGCGCGCTCGGCTACAAAAACTTGGCCGAATACGAGGCGGTATTTAACGCCAATATCGCGGATGCAGCCAAGCTGAAGCATATCGGTCAAGTCGCCATCGTCGTCGGCTTGAACATCATGTCGCTGACGGACGGCAGCTTTAGTCCGGACGAACAAGTCACGCGGGCGGCAGCGGCAACGGCATTTTTCCGTTACTTGCAGAAGCGGGCGGAGCTGCAGCAGCCCCCGCGCTATTACTACTAAAAAATGACCAAAAGCACTGCCTCCGGGCAGTGCTTTATTCGTAGAAGCTGGAGCGAAGTACAGTGTAGCGGGCTTAAGCTATTCGGCGAACCGGTCGGCCACGGAGCTTGCGCCAAAAGACAACGGTTTAATGCGCGCCTCATAGCCGACCGATGTGACCCAACCGCAAATTTCTTGAATCAGCGCTTTCGTCTCGCCCTGCTGTCCGATATCGATATGGATTTCGAGCGGCCATTGCGACAGCAATTGGTCCATGCCTTTGCGGTTCAGGACGTCGACGAGCTCCAGGCTTAGCTCGGTCTCCTTGTAGATGCGTGTGCGGAGGTCGTTTAAGGGACGGCTGTTTTTCCGGCTGTAAAAGAAACGGGCCCCTCTGCCGATTCGGTGAATGATCACAGCGGTAATGAGCGTCGTATACTTGCGGGTCGTGTGCGAATCGGTACCGATGACGATTTTATACTGCGCATCGGGGTCGGCCTGCACGAAGGCATGCAGATCCAAGATCATGTCTTCCAGCGTGACGGAACCTTTGGTAGGGCTAACGAACATAAGCGGCTCAACTCCCTCCAAATTTGAAATGGACCTCTCTCTATATTTTACGCCAAATGAAGCAAAATAGTTTAAAGTTCCGCGGCTTCAGCCGCCTAATTATCGTTCAATCCGCATGAAACAAGAATAGGCGGGTCAACCTGGGACAGAGATTTCTAAAAATTCTGAAAAATAGATGCAAGTGCAGCGCTTTCATCATATAATAGAAGTAATCTGCCGGCATTGGCCGCAGCAAAAGGAGGCATGGAGTCATGGAAGGAAGATTGTCCGTCGGGTTGATGTTCGGAGTGATGCTCAGCGTTCCCCTTTGGCTGTCCATGATCGGATGGATGCGGTTGGTTGAATCGGCTGTCGGGTATTTGTCCCGGCTGCACGTGCTTTAATTTTACTATCGCTTTACTTGTTAACGCTTACAATATAATTTCCGGTGAAGATTACATGCGGCTGCGGATATGGAAGGACTGTGTTTCGGGAAGGCTTGGTGCCTGCTCGAAATGACAGTCCTTCTTTTTGTTTTATCCCTCTCCTAAACCTGTCAGGTTCCCTCGTGTTCCTTTTTGCGCGGCATGCTTGTACAATAAAACTTATCGGATAACCTAGCGTATGGCTTGTCAAAAGGAGGCTGACCCATGCCAGGGACTACGAATAAACGACGCACGCCCGGGAAGGAAATGCGCGTGTTGTCCATAACGCTGGCAGGGTTGCTGCTGCTGTTCGCCCTGCCGTGGCACACTGCCCATGCCGGAATAGTAGAACGGATTAAAGATATATACGGGATGCCCGAGCAAGTCGGGCAGCTCCAGGAGCAGTATGAAGAGACGAAACGGCAGCTCGAGCAAAGCCGGGAACAAATGGAGGAGACGGTGGCCCGATCTGAGGAAGCCGCCCGGCAATTCCGGGAGGCGGAAGCGAGGCTGCTGGAGGAGAACCGTGAGCTCCGCAGCCGCAACGATCGGCTCGAGCAGCTGCTCGAGCAAATGGAGGCCGCAAGACGGGCCCAATCGGTCCGAAATCGGCAAATTGCCGCTACCGCGCTGACTGCTGCCGGATTGGCGCTGCTTTATTTCATCATCACCCGGGTCATCCGCTTTACTTTATGGCGGCGGGGACGGGGCGGCGCGCAAGGGGGATCCGAATGAACATTCACGTGGACGGAACGGGGACGGAAGGACAAGCGGCGACGGTGGAGCTGTTCCACGGGGATACCGCGCATGTGCTGCACCCTTCCCGGATCATCGCTTATCAAGGCTCTCCGCAGGGGCGAGAGGACCGGATTTTAAATTTGTCCGGCATGTACCGCAAGAAAAAATGGGTCGAATCGCGCATCGCCGGACCCGCCCGGTTCGTGCTCGGTGTGCCGATGGGATTTCGTTTAAAGCCGTTGGAGCTGCCCGAGCAGAGCGACCTGCTGTTCGATATCCGCCATGTGCTGTTATATAGCGGCGGGATGAAGCTCGAAAGCCGCTTTCAGAAGGTCAAGCAAGCGCTTGTTACGCAGGACTGGGCGCGGATGAAATTTTCCGGGGGCGGACTGCTCGGGCTGCTGTCGGCCGGACCGCTCTGCGATTTGACGCTCGACCCGCACCGGCCCGTATATGTCGATGTCGGCTGCCTCGTCGCGTTCCCGGAGAAGGCGGCGATGCGGCTGCGTGTGTACGGCAATCCGCTCGCCAGCCAGCGGATGAATTATCAGTGGGAGATGACCGGGTACGGGAAGGTGCTGCTTCAGCCGACGCCGCGGGATAAAGCGTTCGCCGCCGGGATGCGGCAGGATTCGCTGCTTCGCCGTGTATTAAGAGAGGCGTTGCCCTTCGGCGGCATCTTCATTAAATGACATTTTATGTATATGTTAACAACTTTTATAGGTTTACGTGGGAAAAGAAGGAATTTATAATCATACGTTAGAATTACTATATAGAGAGGACTTTATGTCATACAGCCTACTTAATTGAGGTGAAG
The DNA here is from genome assembly GCF_016586185.1 of Paenibacillus sp. EPM92. Taxonomy (NCBI): domain Bacteria; kingdom Bacillati; phylum Bacillota; class Bacilli; order Caryophanales; family Paenibacillaceae; genus Paenibacillus; species Paenibacillus sp. EPM92. The sequence continues at coordinate 24,535 of NZ_BCPS01000107.1, read as the reverse complement.
TATGGAATACCTGCACGGAACTTACAGTTTACCTCTTGTGCTGCTCTCTGTATCGATTGCTTTCTTTTCTTCTTATTGTGCGCTGTATGTAAACGAACGCTTACTCACGATGAAAGGCAGATCCAGGGCGGTTGGGATGGGGCTCGGTGCGGTGGCCGCGGGGCTCGGCATCTGGTCGATGCATTTCGTCGGCATGCTGGCGTACCGTCTGCCCGTTGAAGTTCACTATGATACGACGTACTTGATCTTGTCGATGCTGCTGCCGGTCGCGGGGGTGTGGGCGGCGCTGTGGTTCATGACGCGAAGCGCCATTTCCGGTTTGCAATCGCTGGCCGGCGGGCTGTTTACGGGGCTGGCTATCGCCGGGATGCACTATACGGGCATGGCGGCGCTTCGGCTGCCCGCGGTGCTGTCTTACGAACCGTACCTGGTTGCGTTGTCCTTCCTCCTTGCGTTTGCGCTGTCGTTCGCCGCAATTCGGCTTTCGCTCCTGCATCGGCGAAAGCGCAGCCCATCCTCGCCTTGGAGGAAAGCCGGGGCAGCCGTCGTGTTCGGAACGGCGATCGTGGGCGTGCATAACCTCGGTATGCTGGCAGCTCAATTCAAAGCGCAGGGCCAAGTCGATGTCGTTCATCGCGCCGTTCGTATTGATGAGATGCTGCTCGCCTCATGGCTCGGCGCCGCCGCGCTGCTGATCGTCGGGATCGTTGCCGTCAGCCAGCATATGGACGGGCGCTTCGCGCTCCGGGTTGCCCACTTGAACAAGCAAAGATACGATTCGATCTTCGAGCACAATCCCGACATGGTCTGTATGTTCGACCTGAACGGTCGGCTGCTGCGTACGAATCCGGCGGCGGAGCGGGTCACGGGTTACGAATCCGGCGCCTACCTGGGCAGGCCGTTCACCCAATTTTTAAGCCGCCGCGACAGCCTTAAGATTCGTTCCTGCTTCGCAAGAGCGCTGCAGGGAACGCCGCAAACCGTCGAATGTACAATCCGCCATCGTTCCGGGCAAGAGATTATTCTGAGCACGACGATTGTGCCGATGATTGCGGACGGGAAGATCGCTGACATTTATACGATTTCCAAAGACATTACCGAGCAGAAACGTACGGAGAAGCAGCTGCTGCAAGCCAAGCTGGAGGCGGAACGGGTGGCGCGGATCAAGAGCGAGTTTTTGGCCGTCATGAGCCACGAGATTCGCAACCCGCTCAACGGCGTGATCGGCATGAGCGAACTGCTGCAGGAAACGGCGCTCTCCGCTGAGCAGCGGGAATATGTGAAGATCATCGCCAAGAGCGGCATGGGGCTGCTCACCGTCATCCAGAACATTCTCGATTTCACCAAGATGGAATCCGGCAAAATGACATTGAATCAAGACCCCTTTAGCCTGCAGGTTACGCTAGAGGAGACGCTGCAGCTGTTCCTGCGGCAATGCCAGCAGCAGGAGCTGGATGTACGTTGGCAGCTGGATCAGGCGCTCCCCGCTTTGGTGGTCGGCGATGAAGGGCGGCTGAAGCAGGTGCTGCTCAACCTGATCGGCAATGCCGTTAAATTTACCGAAAAAGGCGGGATCGACATTCACATTCGCCAAAAAAAACGCGAGGGGGATCGGTTACAGCTTGAATTCACGGTTCGGGATACCGGCATCGGAATCGCCGAAACGAATTTGCCGCATTTGTTCCAGCCCTTCTATCAGACGGAAAATACGGCGAGGAAGCATGGGGGGACCGGGCTTGGCCTGGCGATATCAAGGCGGCTCGTCGAATTGATGGGCGGGACCATCGCCGTGGAGTCGAAGATAGGCGAAGGGACGAAGGTCATATTCACCATCCAGGCGCGCGTTTATGAAGATCGGACTGCAGTTGTCCCCTTATAAAGCCAGGCGCTTTCGCTCGCGGCTTGCAAGCTTCGGATTTCGATCCGGAGCTTGTTTCCGGTTGCAAGGAAATATCCGAATTTCCTGAAAACGTAAGAAACCTTTTTGCCGTGGCCGTCGTATTATAGTTGGTTGGGCACATTATAGCTAGTAAGGTTTGGAGGATGAAACAGATGGCTGCCAAAGCGGCGGGGATGGACGGGTTGTTTCGCAACCGGTTCGTGCAGGTGATTTTGTTGTCCGGTTTGCTGTTGCAGATCGGGATTTGGGTACGGAACTTCGCTATTCTTTTGTTTGTGGTCGATCAAACGAACGGGGATTCGTTGGCCGTTTCTTTAATTTCGGTGGCGGAGTTTGCGCCTATTTTTATTTTCTCCTTCATCGGCGGGACATTTGCGGATCGCTGGAAGCCGAAGCGGACGATGATTTGGTGCGATATCTTAAGCGCGCTTTCGATCTTCGTCGTTCTGTTGACGATGTCGGTTGGCTCGTGGAAAGCGGTTTTCTTCGCCACGCTCGTCTCCGCGATTCTGTCGCAGTTTTCTCAGCCCTCCGGTATGCGTCTGTTTAAGCTGCATGTCCCGGAGGACAAAATTCAAGCGGGGATGTCGCTGTATCAGACGATGTTTGCGCTTTTTATGATTTTGGGGCCGATTCTCGGCACATTCGTTTATCAGGAGTACGGCATTCGAGTGGCGATCGGCATTATGGGCATTGCGTTCCTGCTTTCTGCGGCGGTTTTGTTATTTCTGCCGAAAGATCCGGAGACGGAGCTTGACAGCGGCCTGAAGACGTCGCTGTGGGATGAGATGGGTGCGGGCTTTCGTTACGTGCTGTCCCGTAAGCTGCTCACGACGCTCGGCGCCTGTTTTGTGACGGCTGGTCTGGCGCTCGGCCTGATTCAGCCGCTCGGCGTATTTCTTATCACCGAGCAGCTCGGCTTGGATAAAGAGAACCTGAAGTGGCTGATGACGGCCAACGGGGTAGCGATGATTGTCGGCGGAGCCATCGCCATGGGCATGTCGAAGAAAATGTCGCCCCAATGGATGCTCGCGGTCGGTATGGCCGTCAGCGCGATAAGCCTGGCGATTACCGGCTTCTCCACGATGTTCTGGTTGACCCTTGCCGCCCAGTTTCTCGGAGGACTGGTGCTGCCGGCGATTCAGATCGGAATTAATACGGTCATTCTGCAAAATACCGATTCGGCTTTCGTCGGTCGGGTGAACGGCATTCTCAGCCCGATGTTCATGGGCGCTATGGTCGTGACGATGAGCATGTCCGGCGTCCTGAAAGAGGTTTTCTCGCTGATCGCTATGTACGAAGCGGCGGCCGTCTTGTTTGCGGCCGGCATTCTGGTGCTGACGCCGATTCTGAAGCAGCCTGCTTCAGCGGCTGTAGGGCAGAAGGTGTAGCCTGAGCGATGGATACGATCACACATACGTTATTCGGGTTAACGTTGTACGGCGCCGTTAACAAAACGGGGATGACGCGCAAAGAGAAGCAGGCGCTGCTGTTTACGACCGTAGCCGGGTCCCAGATTCCCGATATCGACGTCATCTCCTCGTGGTGGGACACGGCGGGCCGTTATCAGATGTGGCACCGGGGCTTGACGCATTCCGTCTTTCTCGTTCCGGTGTGGGCGGCTGTGCTGGCCGTGCTGGGCCGATGGATCTGGAAAACGCGCGGCTGGTTTTGGCTGCTGATCGGCGCCCTGGCTGTGTTCATCCACGATACGAGCGATTTGTTCAATGCTTGGGGCACCGGCTATTTGGAGCCGTTCTCGGCGGAACGCGTTACGTTCGGCACGATTCCGATCGTGGATCTGACGTTTTGGGCGCTGATGCTCGGCGGCTGGCTGGTGGTTCGTTACCGGCGCCGGCGGCGACAAGGAGCCGGCGGCCCCGCACACCGTGTGTACCGCTTCGTCTGGCTGCTGATGGTGCTGCATGTGGCTGTGCAGTCGGCGCAGGGGTACATGCTGTACCAGCAAGCGTCCGAGCGTTACGAACAGGTGGCGCTGTCGGCCGATTTTATTCCCGGCGTCTTCACCGTCATCGGGAAGTCGGGGGCGACCGTCGATTTGGCCCGCGGCACATGGTGGACAGGCGTGACGACGCAAACGCAGCTTCATTCGCAAGAAACGGCCGATCTGACACAGCTTTTCGAGACAAATCCGAAGGCCAAGACGCTGCAGGAGTGGTCGCCCTTCGTCGTCGTCGTGGACGACGAGAAGCGGCTCGGCGTGTACGATCCGCGCTTCTATCGGAACGGACAGTCGTTTCTGTTCGAATTTATGGAGAAGAGCGGGCTATAGGTAACACAATGCGATGTCAACATAAGGCGGCCCGTCGCCGCCCCCAAAAAAGCGCCCTCCTTTGGAGCGGCGCTTTTTGGGCGTGACCGGATTACGGCGTGAAGAAATTCTGCGTATAGTAAATGTTCATCGGACCGCCGAACGCGACGCCGACGCCCAGCCTCTTGATATCGCTGAGCAAGTTTTTACGGTGGCCCTCGGAGTTCATCCAGCCGTGGTGGGCGAAGATGGCGCTCGTCTGACCGGCGGCGATATTCTCGGCGGCGGCACGGTAGGCGATGCCGTCGTTCTCCATCCGATCGAACGGGCTCAATCCGCTGCGGTTCGTATGATCGAAGTAGCCGCGGTCGGCCATATCCTGGCTGTGCTTGCGGGCGGTGGCGGAGGCGGCGTCCGACCAGACGAACGCGTCATACCCGAGCTTGGCCCGAGCCGCATTGGCCAGATCGAACGATTGACGCTCGAACGCCTGCACGAGCGCAGCGCTCTTCCCGGCGTAGAAGGCGGCCATAGCCTGCTCGGTCGCCTGGCCGATCACCTGCACGCCGGTCACGATGTCGTTGCGGTGGACGTCATAGAAGAACGTGACGTAAGCGCCGTCGATGTCGTAGGTATCGTATTCGCCCTTGGCGTTATTCAGCATGAAGCGCGTGTTGCCTTTCAAAATATAGGTGAGCGGGCTGCCGTATTGCTTGTGCACCGTACTTTGGGCAGCGCCGTCTTGAATGCCCAGATCGGTGTGCCAGTTATCGGAAGGGGAGTACAAGGCGACGACCTTCCCACCGGCGATACCAACCTGAATGTAATTGCTGTAGTCCTGGTTATACACATACCAGGTGAAGCCGTACTCCGAAGCGTCTTGGCGGGCGGGCTGCCCAAGCTTTGCCGTCACTTGCCCCGCCGTATCGCCAATCGCGATTCCGCGCACGGATACGGATGCCTCGCGCGCTTCATCCTTTACGGCGGATGCCTGAGCCGCCTTCAGCTCCGTTACTTTCGATCTCAGGTTCATGATGAACTGGACGGCTTCGGCACGGGATAACGGTTCCGCCGCGCGGTAGCCTTCGACAGTAGCCGCTGTCTTGCCTTGCGAGAGGCCGGCGTCGAGCAAATATTGGACGGACGCGTTCAAGTCGAGCGTCCCCTGCTGGGTAGAAGCGATCAAGCGGGCGACATACCCGCGGTTATACCGGTTGCGGTCGGGATTATTCAATAAGGACCAGTGCCGGCTGGCGGCAAAGACATAGTAAGGCTCGTACCAGGCTTGCCCGATTTCGGCCGATCCGATCGGGGAAGGATAGGCGCGCAGCAGCATCGCGAGAAATTCCGGCTCGGACACGATGTTATCGGGACGGAATGTGCCGTCTTCGTAGCCGTCGACGATCCCTTGACCGGCGGCCCATTCGATCGCCAGCGCCCCCCAATGACGGTTCGTATCTTTAAATCCTTGAGCGGCCGAAACGGTTGCCAGGGAAGCTGCGGGAACGGTGAAGGCCAGCGTCATCAATGCGACCAGCCCCATTTTTATGCATCGTAGTATCAAGGCGGTTACTCCTTTTTTGCCAGACATTGCATGCCTGTCTTATCCTTTAACTATAGTAGCCGTGCGGCGGTATGTCCATGTTAATCGCATCCAGAAAGGCTGCCCGGCAGCAAAAAAACCGTCCCGGAGGGACGGTTTTGCGGCGCGTAAGGCGGAAAAAAGAAGGTTTATTTACGTCTAGGCTCGCAGGCGTTCGCATCGCGGGATACGGTATCCTCCGCCAGCTTGTCGCCGAATTGGTCCAAACGGCTCGGGCTGCTCGCCGGGCCATTGTTTTTCGGTTTGCTGTTTCTTCCGGACATGGTTGATCACCTCCGAGGTTAGCGTGTGCCTGCGGACTTCACTTTATACCGGATAGACCGGCATCTATTCGGTTCAAGTCGGCATCGGCAGCGGACCCGCGTACGCCGGAGGAGGGCTAACGAGGCTCACGCATTCGAAGCAGCAGCAGGCCGCTGACGAACATCCACAGCGAGCCGATGTAGAAGATAAGATCGATCGTGAACAGATCGATCAGGAAGCCGCCCGCGATCACCGCAAGCCCCGAGAACAGGCCGACATAGCCGTGGTACCGGCCGATCGTCCGGCCCCGGCTTCCGCCGCCTTCTTGCTGGCCCGCGCGGTCGGTCAGGTCGGCGATAAGCGCCTTTTCCCCGGTTTTCTGCATGGCGCCGAACAGGCCCATCAGCACCTGCAGCACGTACACCTGGCCAATCCACGTCACCAAGGGAAACAGCAGGAACAGCGCGGCCATCCCCCAGCCGCTCCACAGCAGCAGCGCCTTTCGCCCGCACCGGTCGGACCAGGCGCCGAGCCGGGTGTGCAGCAGGGAGGAGCAGATCGTGAACAGGCCATAGGCCAGCGCATATTCCGTAAAGCCGGCGCCGATCTCTTTAATGAAGATCAAGTAAAACGGGAAGACGAGGCCGCTCCCGAACAACGCCGCGCTTTGCGAAGCGATGAGCAGCCGCATCGGAGTCGGTGCAGCCGCCTGCGCGTTCCCATTATCGTTTCGATTCGCTTCCACTCGGATCACCCGCATACCTTTCGTAAAATAAATTCATAAACAGCCCATTCGGGTCATATTTCCGCTTAACGGCGAGGAACGAATCCGCCTCCGGATACGCCCGCCTCATTTGCTCGGGGGTCGGATACAGCTGGTACGTCAAATAATACGTGCCGCCCTGCGCGAGCGCAGCCTCGACCAGCCGCTTGGTGGCGGCTTCGGCCTGGGCGACGCCGGCCGCCGACAGCTTCTGGTTGATCAGCAGCACGACGGCGAATCCTTCCTGCGCCGCATACGATAGGGCCGCCTCCTCGCTGCGCGGCATGTACCTGACAGTCGCATTCAGCAGATTGACCCGGTTCTCGCGGACGATGCGCCGCACATCATCGATGAAAGCCGGGAAGCGCGCGCTAGGGATGAAATATTCCTGCAAAATGTCCGAGTCGCGCGAAGACGCATGCTCCAGAAACTCCACTTCCGGACGCATGGCATTGTTGCGCGACAGCAGCCCGCCTTCCTCGCTCCGGGTGTAGTACGCCTTCTGCACCGCCCAGCTGAACCGCTTGCCCCAGTCCCACTTGCGCGACAAGCCGAACAAGAACTTGTTGCGCTCGACGTTCCGCTCCTCGGACAGCTGGAGCAGCTCCGGCGTACGCTGCGCTTCCGTCCGGCTGTAAGTGGTCACATACATCTCCTCGAGCAGGCTGTCCGGCGAGACGGACAGCCTTGCAATCGCAAGCTCCTTCTCCGGCTTAGCCAGCACTTCACGGACGAACCAGCCCGGGAAGGACCGGTAATCGGTGAAGTCGGTGCGGACGCGGTAAATCGGGTTGTCGGTGACCCGCAGGTCGACGTCCAGGATGACGCCGAACAGACCGAAGCCGCCGATCGCGTGGCGGAACAGCTCGGCGTTCTCGCTGCGGCTGACGTTCCGGATCGCGCCGTCCGCGGTCAACAGGCGGAAGCTGTCCACGGTCTCGATGACCGGCCCGAACCGGACGTCGCGGCCGTGCACGTTGGAGCTGAGCGAACCGCCGACGGTAAAGATGTTGGACGACTGCATGACGCGGACGGACAAGTCGTACGGGTTCAAGTAGTTTTGTACGTCCGCCCACGTAGCGCCGCTCTGGACGCGTACGAGTCCGCGCTCGCGGTCGAGGCCGAGGATGCGGTTATACCCGCGCATGTCGAGGACAACCGCATGATCGTAGAACGTATGGCCGCCCTGACTGTGACGGGCTCCCGCTATCGACACGGGCAGCCCGAGCCCGGCAGCCTCGCGGACAGCCTGCTGCAGGCTTGCCGTATCTCCTGCCGGCAGGATGCGCTGCACCTGGCGGGACTGCAGGCGGCTGACGTCCGTCATCAGCCGTTCGGGCTCGCGATTCCAGCTGACGTAAGCGGAGGCGGCGAATAGCAGCACATAAGCGGCGATAAACCCAACGTATCGTGTTTTCATAAATATAAGTTTACCATAGGGTGCTCATACGGCGAAATCGCTTCACGGCATGCGTAGTTTTGGACAAAGTAGGGAAAAAGAGAGGAGAGGCCCTAATTTGGTCAAAGGAGCGATGTTGAATGAGCAAGCGGCTGCAAGCTTATTTTCAAACCGAAGATGAGGCTGAACACGTTCGAATTTTGCTTCAGGCGCACCGGGCGGATCAGATTGAAGTGGGAGCTGTAGGCGACACGCCGGGGCGGGATGTCCTGCTGATGCCATTATCGGCGACAGTCGGCTCGGGGAGCGTCGGAGTTGCCGGCTCGTCCGGGCTGTCGACAGGGCATCCCGGTGAAGGAGCGCCTGGGGCGTTCGTCGGCTTTCATGCGTTGGACGAGCCCGGACGCGACCGCGGCGGGGAGGACGACCGGGAGCTGCGGTATGTGCTGAGCGCCCATGTCGATGAAGCCGAATACGAGAAGGTGGCCGAGCTGGTCCGCCGCAACAGCGGTCACGTGCTGAAGCTTGAAAGGTAGACCGCTTCCGATGGAAAGCGGGAAGAACCTATCGTTATGGCATCCATAGGTTTTTTGGCATAAGCGGGAAGGCCCGACTTTGTTCACCGTTCCCCGATCTCCACGCGAATCGGGGTACAGTGATAACCGTTACAGTTGCTTTCCTCGCAAGGGCAGGCGGAAATAGCCGCAATGAGATCCATTTCTGCTCTCAGCATCATGTAATCGCCGGCCGCGGATAAAGGGGTTTTGACTTGAATACGACCTGAATCATCAATCACCGTATTCATGAACATGTTAAACGAGTAGTGCTGATCCGGCTGAGGGATGCCGAATTCGGCAAGCGCGGTATTTAAATTGTGATAGCAGCTTTCGTGTTCAGGTTTGTTATATAAAAACCCGTACATTTCCGGGCGGCATGCGGGATTGAGCAAATCATGCTTGCCGACGGTATCCTCCAGCACAGTAAGCATGGGCCTGTACATGTTGGAGTACAAAACATCGTGCGGTCGAACATTCATGGTGCGCAGCGCATCCATGGTGACGCCCGGATCCAGCCGTTCCTGTAGATGATTGGCATGATAGGCGACAAAATCTGCCACCTGCTGACCGTCTGCGTCAATCACCTTCACCGTCTGTCCCTTCTTGAGGGTAAAGCTGCGCCCTTGTTTTGCAGGAATCGTAAAATGATGGATGATCCGTTGTTGGGTCATAATACCTCCTGTTCATGAACTGCCCTATCAGTTTATCTAACCTCCTATCAACTTATTCAACAGACGGGGCATGCCAATTCCTGTTGCATAATTTGAATAAAAATGACCAACCGTAAAGGGGTATTCCACACATCCAAGGAGGTAATCAACCCGTATGCAAAACCCGTATTCACAACCAGGCGCAGCTCCGATGTCTTCCATGAATCATGGCGGCCATGAAATGTTTGATTCGCATGAAATTTTATCGAGCTTCATTAGTTTGCTGGACCAATATGTCATCTTTGAGCAGTTCATTCAAGACCAGGAGCTCAAGCGGATCCTGTATCATCAGCACCAATTCATTACCGACTTGTACAACATTACCGTAGAAGCCTTCGCCACAGGCAAGAAACCGTCACATCCCACACAGACTTATAACATGGATCAAAATAATCAAGTGATCTATGGCTTAGTGAAGACGGCGCCGAGAAAACCGATGATGTCGATCCGGGAAATCAGCGATCAAGGCATTTCCGCTTATATGCTGGGGCTTGTTAAATCTACGGCCTCCCTGCTTGCGATGGCCTCCCTGGAGATTACCAATCCGGTGCTTCGGCGTATGATGGCGGATAGCGTGCCTAATTTTATTGAAATGGGGTACGAGCTGTTCTTGTATCAAAATAAAAGACACTTTTATCAAGTTCCACAGCTGACTCAGCAGGATATGGCACAGTTGCAGCAAAGCTATGCCCCTTCGCCCTATCTCGTGTAACCTCATATCGTTGCTCCAGGCCAAAGAACCTTTCAAAGTAAGCTTTGAAGGGTTCTTTCGGTATTGGCGAGTCGCGGGTCATTAGAAACAGGCAGGGAGGCGGAATCATGAGAACACGGCAAGGACATCTCACATGGTGGCATTTATCTTTACTCGGAACAGGGTGCACGATCGGTACCGGATTTTTCCTGGGCTCCGGCATCGCCATACAAAAAAGCGGCTTTACCGTGCTGATTTTGTTTGTTCTTGCAGCTCTAGGCACCTCTTTTGTTTTCGCGACTTTGGCTAAAATGACGGCCGCCTATCCGGAGCAAGGCTCCTTTCGTACCTATGCCAAGCAAGCCTACGGGCGCTGGGCCGGATTTAGCAGCGGCTGGATTTACTGGTCATCCGAGATGCTTCTATCCGGAAGCTCTTTGACAGCGCTATCCCTATTTTCGCAGTTTTGGTTTCCTCAGATTCCGCTCTGGATCTTGACATCCGTCTATGCGGCGCTTGGCCTCACGGTGGTGATACGGGGAGCCGGAGGCTTTGAAAAAACAGAGGATGTGCTGGCCATTCTCAAACTTTCCGCCCTCGTCTTATTCATCTTCGTTGCCTTGTCCGTTTGGCTGGGAAGGTCCGGTATGAGTCATTCAGGGCCGAAGCTTCCTGCAAGTCTGGACGAATGGTTTTCTCCGGGTTTCAAGGGCATGTGGACGGGCCTCATTTATGTATTTTACGCTTTTGGAGGAATTGAAGTGATGGGACTGATGGCAGCGGGATTGCGTGAACCTCATCACGTGATGAAGTCCGGCAGGGTGATGCTTCTCATCGTGACCGTCCTCTATATGACGTCCATGGTTCTGCTGCTTGTTCTTGTTCCGCTCGAGCAGCTGCAGCAGCAGGAGAGTCCGTTTATTTCAGGCTTAAGAAGCTTAGGCTTCCATGTCCTGGTGCATGGGTTTAACGCGGTGCTCATCATCGCCGGATTTTCTACGATGGTTGCTTCTTTGTATGGGGTTACGCTTATGCTGGTCACGCTCGCAGAGGATGGGGATGCTCCCCAATGCTTCTCCGGCAGGAAGGGAAACCGGAGAATGCCCTATGCCGCCCTAGGTTTAACCGCAGCAGGATTGGCGGCATCCGTCCTTTTGGCGTTATGGACACCTAAGCATATCTTCGAGCATATCGCAACAGCATCAGGGCTGGTGCTCTTGTATACCTGGTGCTTTATATTGATCTCGGCTCCCAGAGTGGTGAAGCTTACGACCGGGGATAAAATAAAGTCCTTCAGCGCTCTCCTGCTTATCGGTGCGGCTGTCTCGGGGACGCTTGCTGAAGCATCGAGCAGACCGGGATTTTGGGTCAGCCTGCTAGTAGTCGTGATAATTGCCGTTGTCACACTGTTCATGAGGTTAAAGTGGAGAAAACAAGAAGCTAAGCGGAAGTACGGCATCGGGTCGGTTTAAGAAAGCAATTTATGAACCGCGCGCTTCATCCTTGTAAAAGGGCAGCGGGAGGGGATACGGTTATGATCGTGCAAAAAATATTGCTTCCACTCCAGATTGTCCTCCTGGCCGTACCACTTTAAGGAAGGATGCGCCGGGATTCCGTCGTATTGTTCCAAACGGCTCCTGATCGCTTTCTTCATGCTTTGGCCGAAATGCGTGGAGTTGTTCATTTTCTCAAATACCCAGCGGGGCTGAAAAGCGAGCAGCAGGTAGGGAAAATGCCTGCTTTTGCGTATAACATGGGCGGGCGTTGCACAAAAGGCGAAATAAGGATTTCCGTCAAAGCAAAATTCCCAGGAAGGGTGGGAGGGATCGGATGAAATGTCATCCGGCCATACCTGATCGTCGAGTCGGCTTACCCCGCTCAATAGAGCCCAGAACAGCTCTTCGTAAGCTTCAACCGGGCAACCGGTCCACCCGGCAGAGGAGGTATTGAAAAATACGACCAGAGAGGCATAGCGGCCGGTTTCTCTTGAGCATCGTCCGTATTGCTTAAGCAAAGCGGCAAGGTCCTGGGGAGCGGTTTGGGAGGCAGGGTCTTCGACAAAGCCGAATCGCAGATGATCGGATACGAACCCTTGTCTTCCGGGAATACAGGGGTAAGTATTCGAATCATCGTGAATCATCGCGGCGAATTGCCGAAAAGCGTCCTGCTGCCATGCCCTGAATTCAAACCGGTGCTTCTCCAGCCAGCTTCTCGTGTATAGCTCTGACATGTGAAATATCCTCCTTCATCGTGTACGTGATATGTGTATGATGAGGAGGGGAACCAGGTGAATGTCCCGTATTTACAAAAATAACGCCTTAAAGGCCTGATAGCCGAAATAGAAGCCAAAGCCGATCAGGGATATACCGGCCAGTCCGGAGATCCAAGGCAGGATCTTCCTGCTTCCAACCTTGTACAGGGTGCTTGCAATACCAGCCATAATCAAATCCCACAGCAAGATCCCGATAAATATGCCCAGACTATAGATCCATACTTTACCCACGCCGTAAGACTCCACGGTTTGGGCCAGGATGGATCCATAAATGCCGAGCCAAAATAAAATATTGAGCGGATTCGACAGCGCCATCAGAAAGCCCGAGATCAAAGACTTCGAAAGCGCTTCGTCCTTGGCCGCGTTCGCGGCGAGGCCCCCTCTGCTATGCAGCAAGCTCTCAATCCCCGTATACACAAGTACAAAGCAGCCAAAGCTCCACAAGAACGTCTTCATGAAAGGCGTCGTGAGCAAATGAGCGAGACCCAGGTAAACAACCAGCATGTACACGGCGTCCGCTGCCATAGCGCCAACCCCGACAAGCCATGCGTGAAGAAAACCGTATCTCGCTCCTTTGTCCAGCTGTGCGGCGTTAATCGGCCCGATTGGAGCCGATAAAGACAACCCTAAGAGGATATAAGAGATGAACATGCTCACGAACGCATACCCCCTGAAGCATACTTGTACAAGTGATTGTATTCCTGGGGAGAGACAAATAGAATACGGGTCGCTTCGAATTGCCCTCCCTGGCTGCTTGACTTTAAAGTTTGCTCATTAATTTATCGCACCATTCGATATATAGACGTTCATATTGAATACCGAATTCAACGACCGAGATGCTGGAGGCAATCGGATCATGGCTGCTGCCGGACGTTTCAAGCAATGGGGTGAGCTCCTTCACTTTGTCCAAATAGGCGGCTAACCTCTCTTCATGCTGCTTCTTCATTTCCGCAATTCGAACGGCCATTTGCCCGGGCTCTACGAGCCAGGAATTGTAAGCCTTGAGCAGAAAATCATCACGGACACTATGTTCAAGCTCCATAGGCTCTATCGTCCACTGTATTAATGCCTCTCGTCCGGCTTCGGTGATCTCATACAATTTCCGGGCGGGGCGATACGTATGCTGTTCGACCCCTTGAAGCTTTACCAAGCCCTCCCCTTCCATTTTAGACAATTCCGGATACACCTGATTGCTGCCCACTTTCCAAAAAGGCCCCAGTCGATTGTTCATGTGCTGCTTGATATCGTAACCGCTGAGAGGCTCGCGCGCCAATAAAGAAAGCAAGGCATAACGCATGGAACTCATAAAAACAACTCCTTTTATAGGTAAGTTAAATGTAATATAGGTTCTTTTTAATATATATTTATTTTTACAATTAATCAAACGGATTTTATATATGTTAAAAATGACTTATGTTTTTGTTGACTCATGAAATGTTATATGTTATTTTTGATTTAGGTTAAATTTAACATATAGTCATTCGGTCCATATGTTAAATAAATATGAGGAGGAATTTTCTATGCGTCTTATTTTCCAAGATCAAACATTTTCATTCGAGCTGCTGCGTACTTTGAGTTACGCCCCATACGGAGGAGCGGATATCGGCGAATGTCTGTCCACTGCGTATCGGATCAAAGAGGGCGATTTTGAAAGCTGGTATACGGAATGGTATCGAACAGCCGAACGCATTCATGCGCTGGCTGTCGACAGTTTAGAGCGGGGCAAACGGGTCAGTGCCCGCGAGTGCTATCTGCGAGCCCATAATTACTATCGGACCGCGGAATTTTTTCTGCATGGAAATCCGAAAGACCCGCGTATCTTGGAAACATGGGGGAAAAGCCGGAGTACGTTTCGCCAAGCTATTAAATTGATGGATACATCGGTGGAAGAAGTAGCGATTCCTTATGAAGGGACCTATTTGCCCGGCTATTATTACCGTGTGGACGATACACCGCGACCTACCTTACTTATTCACGGAGGGTTTGACTCAACAGGCGAAGAACTTTATTTGGAAGTAGCGGCGGCTGCGCTGCAGCGTGGGTACAACTGCCTTACTTTCGAAGGTCCGGGACAAGGCGCTGTCATTCGTGAGCAGCATATCCCGTTTCGTTATGATTGGGAGAAGGTTGTCACACCTGTGGTCGATTACTTGCTGACTCGCCCCGACGTGGACCCCGACCGGATTGCGCTAATGGGCATCAGCCTCGGAGGATATTTAGCGCCTCGTGCTGCAGCCTATGAACATCGGCTGGCTGCTTGCATCGCTAACGACGGTTTGTTCTCCAATCAATTCGGAGAGATCGCCCGCAAGCTTCACCGGGGGAACGATGAGGACTTAAACAATCCGGCGTATGTGGAGAAGTTCCTTGAAGTATTGACCTCCCAATATACCGGTGTTCGTTGGGCCATTGAAAATGGCATGTTCACGTATCAGGCTGAATCCGTTCACGAACTCATCCGGAAAACAGAGCCTGTCACGCTGGAAGGCGTGGCGCATAAAATCAAGTGCCCGACGCTGGTATGCGAAGCCGAAGCCGATCATTTCTTCGCCGGCCAGCCGAAGATGCTCTATGACGCTCTTACCTGCCCCAAAACGTTCATGCTTTTCACCGCGGAAGATGGAGCTGAAGAACACTGTCATTTCGGTGCGCTGCTTTATTTAATCAACGTGTCTTCGAGTGGTTGGATGAGACGCTGGATATCAAGTAACACCTAACCGCTCTCCCCAAATAACTTCATTGGCTCTGACGCCGGTGAAGTTTTTTTATATATGTAACTTTTGGTTCGGGCTGTACGTGTATACAGTGAGGGGGGAGGCAATGAATCGGGATTCCTTGGATACCATGTATCAAAAATATGTGAATGACGTTTATCGTTACTTGTTCTCCCTCTGCCGCGAACATCATACCGCCCAGGACCTGGTACAGGAAACCTTTTACCGCGCTTATTTGTACTTGGAAAACTGCAAGGATGACAGGGTAAAGCCATGGTTGTTCAGGGTGGCCTACAATGCGTTTATCGATGTCAAGCGCAAAGAAAAACACAGCTTCGCTCAAGATATCCGTTACTTCCAGCAGATGCCGGACCGGGAAACGCCGGAAGAACAGATGCTGCAGCGGGAACGAAGGCAGGAAATGGAGCAATGGATCTTGGATCTGCCCGAAAAACAGCAGCAAGCGATTTTACTGGTTGATTTCAACGGGTTGTCTTATCAAGAAGCGTCGGACATTATGGGAATCGGATTGCCGCACCTCAAAATCCTGTTATTTCGGGCTCGGCAAAAACTTCGGCGGCAGAACGAAAGGATGGATGCAAATGAGTGAAGAATTCAGAAGGAAGCTGCAGCTTTACGAGGAAGGCAAGCTGCCTGCGGAGGAAAGGGAAGAGGTGGAACGGGAGATTGAAAAAATGGAGGCTTATCAGTCTTATATGGATGAGCTTATGGGAAAAGATCGGGAAGCAGAAGCCGAGACCGCAGATTCATTAAAAGAAGCCAGCATCATTCGAAAAGGAAAATGGAAAGCACGGATAAATACTTCGTTTACCGTTATAGGCATGGTATTCCTGGTCATGTTAATCTGTTCGATTTGCACCAATCTCTTTTACGCTGCGGGAGAGCCGAATCGGATGGAGCATTATAAAGATATCGTTGCCTCAACGATTGCCGTGACCCGTCCGAATGTCGAGGTTGCGTTAAGCTCGAACAGTAATCTCTTTTTTACCATGGACTTACATGGAAAAATGAGAAGGCAGATTGGAGATGAAAGGGCGGTTGTCGGTGATTTCTCCTTCTCATTTGTATTCAACCGTCCGGGCATCGGACAGATGTCATGGTTGAATGACCATACAAATACGGCCGTCTTTCAGTTTCCCAATACGTTTCGTCAGGATAGCGGCCAGGAATGGAGCAAATTGGAGAAGCTGCCGGAGGGTACGGTGACGGAAGCGGCTCTCTCGTTTGACAGAATGTTTACGACGGACGAATTGCTTCAACAATTTAAAAACAAAAACATGACACCCGTCTGGTTCGCGGCGGATACGGGCCTTGAGAAAACGTCGGAAGAATCGATCGTTTGGAACCCGGTCGGTTTTCCCTATCGCCCGGTCTGGCACCATGACGATATGCGGATTACAAGCTACAAAGAACAGAAAAGCGGCTGGTTCGGGAAAATTGTCACCAAAGGAGGCAGCTACCCTGCGATTGACACATATGGCAGCGGAGAGCTGAGAAACGAAAATTTCATGAAGACGCTGCGATTGCTTCAAGATTACAGATCGATCACAAAAACATTAGCGCCTTCGTTACAAATCGATCAAGCGATCCAGTACCTGGAAACGAACGGTGTCAAGCTTTACGGAGCTGTAGTTACCGGACCGACCAAAGAAATATTAAAGCTCAAGCAGGAGCCATGGGTAGCCAGCATTCGCGTGGGTGAGGTCCGCTTATGGAATTGGCAGGACAGACCTTGAGATGGGTTCAATAAAGAGACGGCTGACCATAACGGGGTACAGTTCCCGTACGGTTGCCGTCTCTTATCTTGAATCAGGAGATGGTTGCATCCCTATTTAGATAAACCATCTGGATACAATGACCAGAAGAATGAACAGAACAAGAATTACACCTGTGGTAGTCCCTAAACCGCCGAAACCTCCGCAGCTTCCACCGAAACCAAGAGCACCCATCGTTCAAAACCCCTTTCATTTGGTTATTGTCCTACATGAACACTGTATGAACGTACCCGGCAATAAGTATGGACGAATGCCTGAGGTCGAAAAAAAGAGTTAACCAAACACTCCGTATCGCATCGATACGGGGTGTGAGCCGCAGCTATTTTACGTACGGCGGCGATTCAAGTGAATGAACGTAATCGCTAGCGCCATGACCAGCACGGCCCCTTTAATGATATCGAACGCATAATACGGCATGTTCAGCATCGTCAGACCGTTCAGCAGCACGCCGATCAGCACGGCGCCGAAGAACGTGCCGATGACGTTCGGCTTGCCCGCGCCAAGCACGGAGTAACCGACGAACACGGACGCGACCGCTTCCATCAGGATCGGAGCGCCGGCGTCGATTTGCCCGGAGCCGACCCGGGCGGCGAACAAGATCCCGCCCACAGCGGCGAATATACCGGATAAGACGTAAGCGAACGTGCGCACCCGGTTGACGGAAATGCCGGACAGCCGGGCCGCTTCCCGGTTGCCGCCGGTGACGTACATTTGACGCCCCCAGCGCGTGTAGGTTAGGAAAATATGAACGAGGATAACGGCGATAATCATGATCAGGACGGGAACGGGCACGCCAAGCAGCTTGCCTTGTCCGATCCACAGGTAGGAAGGGTCGAATTTGCCCGGCGCCTTCGTGCCGTCCGTCATTTGCATATTGTTGTAGATGGAGAAGCCCTTGGTATACGTCTTGTGCACGCCCCCGATGATGTACATGACGGCAAGCGTCGCCAGCAGGTCGGGGATCCGCACCTTGACGATAAGCAGCGCATTCAGCAGGCCGACAACGATCCCGATCAGCAGCGGGACGATCAGCACGACGATCAGCGGCAGCTGGAACCAGACCATCAGCGTGGCTACGACGACGGTCGTCAAGGATACGGTGGCCCCGACCGACAAGTCGAACCCGTCGACGATCTGCGAGAAAGTTACGCCGATCGCCACGAACGTGACGATGGAGATTGACCGCAGAATGTCCGCCATATTATCGTACGAGAGGAAGTTTTCGTTGACGAGCGAGAATGCGGCAATGACGATGGCAATAACGGCCAACGCGCCGTATTTATACGAATAATCGAGTAGTTTGTCTTTCACTTTCGGTTAAGCCTCCCCGCTGCTTGCGTAGTACAACACTTGTTCCTGTGTGGCCTCAGCCCGCGACAGCTCTTTGACGACGCGTCCGTAGCTCATGACCAGAATGCGGTCGGCGATCCCGAGAATTTCCGGGATTTCGCATGAGAAATACAGAATGCCCTTGCCTTCCTGAGCGAGCTTCCCGATCAATCGGAAAATGTCGCTCTTCGCACCGACATCGACGCCCTTCGTCGGTTCGTCGAACAAATAGACGTCGGCGTTGGTTGGCAGCCATTTGCCTACGGCGACCTTCTGCTGGTTGCCGCCGCTTAAATATTTAACCAGCTGGTTCTTGTTCGCAGGCTGAATGCCGAGCTCGGCGATGCGCGCTTCCGCGTTCGCCGCTTCCTTCCCGCGCTGCACGAAGCCGAGGCGGCTGAGCGCGCGGAGAATCGGCAGCGCCAGATTCGCCATCACCGGCAGCTCGACCAGCACGCCCTGCTTGCGGCGTTCCTCCGGGATCAGCGCCAGCCCGGAGCGGACCGCATCGGCCGGCTTCGCCAGCCGCAGCGGCTTGCCGCGCAGCAGTACCTCGCCGGCATCAAGCGGGTCCGCGCCGAACAGGACGCGCGACAGCTCGGTCTTGCCTGCGCCGACGAGACCAACCACGCCGACGATTTCGCCCTGCCGCACGGACAAGCTGATGTCGCGCACCTTCGTGCCCGACGTCAGCCCGCGCGCTTCCAGCAGCGTGTCGCCGATGGCGACCTGCGCTTTGGGGAACTCCTCGTCGAACTTCTTGCCGAGCATCTCCTCTACGACGGCAGCGGCGTTCGTATCGGCGGCCGCCTTCGTGGAGATGCGGCGTCCGTCGCGCATCACCGTCACGCGGTCACTGATGCGGAACACCTCGGCGAGCCTGTGGGAGATGAAGATGCAGCCGACGCCGTCCGCCTTCAACCGGTTCATGAGGCGGAAGAGCTGGTCGGCTTCTTCATTGCTGAGCGGTGCGGTAGGCTCGTCGAAAATAATGAACTTCGCCTGCTGGGCGAGCGCCCGTGCGATCAGCACGAGCTGCTTCTGGGCGATCGAGAGCTCGCCGGCTTGCCGCTTTACGTCGATCCCGGTCAAGCCAAGCTCGCTTAGCAGCCGCGCGGCATCTTGCTGCAAGGCGCTCCAATCGATCCAGCGGCGCCCGCCGGTGATCCGGTCCAGCATAATATTTTCGGCGACGGTCAGCTGAGGGACCAGTGCGGTATCGACTTCCTGATACACGCATTGAATGCCGAAGCGGATCGCGTCAAGCGGCTGCTCGATCGCAAGCGGTCTGCTGTCGATCGCAATGGTGCCTTCATCCGCACGATAGGCGCCGGAGAGCACCTTCATCAGCGTGCTTTTGCCTGCGCCGTTCGCGCCGAGCAGCGCATGAATTTCGCCGCCCCGCACCTCAAAATCGACCTTGTTCAGCGCCCGTACGCCGGGGAAAGACTTCGTAATGCCCAACATGTTCAACAGGCTGACGGAAGAACTTGCCATCGGATGTGCTCACGCTCCTTCAATGGAAAATCCCATCGGACCTTGAGCGGCCGATGGGATCGGAATATTCAAATGCTTACTTGTTCTCCGCCTGCTTCAGCCAATCGGTGTAGCCTTGCTGGCTGCCGCCCCAGCCTTTGACGTGCTTGCTGAGCTCGGTTGTGGAGATTTGCTCTTTCGGAAGCTGATCGCGGGACACGAATACCGGCTCCAGCACGACTTTCTCCGGCGTTTCGTCGCCGTGCAGCTTCTGGTACAAATAACGAACCTGGATGCGGCCGATATCTTTCGGATCGACGGCGGCGGAGGCGATCCAAGGATTTTGCGGGTCCTGGATCATTTGCAAGTCCTCGTCGCTCATGTCGATGCCGTACACTTTAATTTCCGTACGGCCGGCTTGCTGGATGGCGCGTGCGGCGCCTTTGGCGAACTCGTCCCAAGAAGCCCAGACGGCGGTGATGTCGCCCTTGTTCGGATATTTCCTCAGGATCGCTTCCATTTGCGCCTGCGTGTCAAGCGCGGTATTTTGCGTAGCGGCGCCGAAGGCAGCCACTTCTTTAATGTCCGGGTATTTAGCCTGGAAGGCTTGGTAAGCGACTTGGCGGCGTTCC
This sequence comes from Paenibacillus sp. EPM92, assembly GCF_016586185.1. Taxonomy (NCBI): domain Bacteria; kingdom Bacillati; phylum Bacillota; class Bacilli; order Caryophanales; family Paenibacillaceae; genus Paenibacillus; species Paenibacillus sp. EPM92. Next base: position 4,178 of record NZ_BCPS01000107.1, on the reverse strand, counting down.
ATCGGCGCGAAGCCCGCAACCCAAATTTTGACAATGTTGCCTTTGCCGTTAATGTCCTTCGCGAGCTGTTCGAGCGTTTGCTCGGCCATCTTCGCGTCGCCTTGCTCGAGCACCGTTACGCCCGGCACTTTCAAGTCGGCGTCGAACGCAACGACCGGAATTTTTTTCTCCAGCGCTCTCTTCACGCCGGCTTCGAGCGCTTCCGCTGTCCCGTGGTCGATCAGAATGCCGTCGACCTTCTGATTAATCGCAGCGTCGAGGTTCGAGGACATTTTGGCGAGATCGCCGTCAGCCGGGTTGACGGTGACCGTACCGCCGAGCTTTTCAACCTGCTCTTTCACGCCTTCTATGTACTGGGCCGAGAACGTTCCTAAATTGATTTGCATAATGAGTGCAATTTTCTTGCCTGCCAGCGGGTTCGCTTGAGCGCTTCCCGATGCAGTGGCGTTATCCGCCGGTTTTGCCGCTTCCTGAGGTTTCGAGCCGCAGGCGATCATGGCGATCGACAGAACGAACACGAGCACGAACAGGGCGCTTTTTCTCCAAGTCAACATTCTGATTTCTCCCCTATCATTTGAATATTATATAATTCCAATGGAATTACTAGGTTATTACACCTTACCACGTTATTTGACGATCGGTCAATAGAACGCGATATTAGTGCTATTTCGCTATGTATCTACATAAAACGACAACGCCTCAACTATAATAGCATAGAAGTTTCATTCTGAACATAACGCAAAAAAAGCCTTCTCCCCGCATCCCGGCAAAAGGCTCTTCCTTATTCGTCTGATCTCTTATTGAAGCAGGAACGCGGTCGCCACCAACGCAACGGCCATGTAATACAGCAAATCCAGCCATTGTCTGTTAAGCTGCTGCGACAAGAGGAACACCATAAACACCGAGCGGATGATGATAATAAGCAGCGCGATTTGAATGAAAGCTTCCGGCACGCGATTCTCCCTCCTTGGGGTCGATTCTATACCCTAAACATATGCGGCTGTCGGCCGGTCATGACAGTCGCAGGCAAGCGTTTGTTCGTCCAAATGGAAGAAAGGTTGCCGTGAAGCTGCAACCTTTTGCACCGGGGGTCCGTTCATATAGATAACTCCGGAGTATTCTGTAAAAGGTGGGATTTTAATGATAAAAAAGTGGATAACCGTATTATCGGCAACGACGCTGTTAACCGGGGCCTTGGCGGGGTCTGCGCTTGCTTTTAACGATGTGGATGCGGATCAGAAGGAACCGGTGATGGATCTGAAAGCTCGCGGGATCGTAAGCGGGGTAGACGATAAGCATTTCGTACCGAAGGGCAAAGCCAGCTATGCGCAAAGCGTGCATATGCTGGTGAAGGCGTTCGGTCTGAACATCGATCCGTTGAAGTTTGTGAAGAAGCCGGAAGCTACCGACTACTTCAAGAAGGTGCCGAACAACGCCTGGTATGCGGAGTCGTTCGTGATCGCGCACTTGAACGGCCTGCCGATACCGAGCGATATTGACCCAAGCGAATCGATTACGCGCGAGCAGTTTGCGGATTTGTTGATTCATGCGATCGACACGAAGGGCGCCTTCCCGGTTATTAAAATGTGGATTCAGTTCACGGATCAGGACGATATCGAACCGGCTTACAATAACAGCCTGCAGCGGATGGTGCTGCACGGGATCGTGAAGCTTGGCGAAGACCGCAAGTTTTTCCCGAAGCAGGAGCTGACCCGCGGTGAAGCGGCTGTTTGGCTGCACAAGGCAATCCGTTTCGTGGAAACGCATACGAAACCGCAGGCGCCTCAAGAAGAAGTGAGCGTATCCGTGGTGAAAGTGAACGACGACGTGAGTAAGGTCGTCCTGTCCCGCGGCCAGAAGCCGACGGCCGGTTATGGCATCCAGGTTACCGGCATCCGCTTTGAGGGTGACGACCGTGCAGTCGTCACCTACACGCTGACCGATCCGGAGCCGGACAGCCTGAACGCGGCTGTAATTACCGAGCCGAAAGCGGAAACGTACGTTCACAGCAAGTACAAAGTTGTGGCTGAACCGGCTGCCGCGAAGTAACCGGCCCGCTGCGGATCAAGTCCTTGCTGCAGTAGATGTCCCTGCCCAGGTACTGGAACCCGCGGATTTCGGCGTTGTCCATAGAAAACACAGCCGAAAGCCCCCGGTAAGGGGGCTCTTCGGCTTGGAAGGAGACTCGATCGGCGTTTGTGCCCGGGCAGGGACTTGTGGATACCGCTCAGGGAGCAGGGGTGCGCGCGCCTTCTTTCGCAGCGGCGTCGGCCGCGTTTGAGCGTAATCGGACATATAAGGCGCAGAACATTTGCACAGCAAGCAGCGTGACGACAAGCCCGGCCAAGGTAGCCAGTACGGCAATAGGTGTCGTCCAGAAATGCTGCGGTTGCGCAAAATAAGGGACCAGCGACACCGCTAAAATCGGCGGCGCGTTCAAATGAAACCTCTTAATCAGGAAGAAAGTTGTAAGGACGGTCAGCATAAATCCCATCAATCCAATCTGAGCGATATACAGCCCAGTGCCGATCATCGAGGCGGCGCCTGCGCCAACAGTCATTCTTACCAGGTCTTTAATTGCGAACGATCGACTTGCGAACAAGTAGCTGAAGGCTCCGAGCGTAGGATAGAACAACGATTTAAGGGAAGGAAAATGCAGCGAAAGCCAGTATACAAGCAGCAAGTACAGGCAAACGGCCAGCGATTTGATATCCATGTAGGGGAGTCCTGCCTTTATCATGAGACATGTTTGCGAACGAACAAAACCTGAATTTAATGTTACTACCGCAGCTTTCCGGGCGTCAATCCGGTTTTTTCATGCCGATACTTTTTTAGGAAGGAGGAGGGCGCAGACGGTTCAACCAGGAAACGATCGGGTAAAACGGGTATACTATCCTTAAGACTTTCAACGATAAAGGGAGGACCCGTATATGAAGACAAAGACGGCGGATATGGGCGGCTGGAATTTGGCCTACACCGATCAAGGAGAGGGCGTACCCGTTGTGCTGCTGCACGGCTTTTGCGGAAGCGGCGCTTACTGGGACGAGATCGTCCCGCTGCTCGAAAGCGGCTGCCGGGTCATCGTTCCCGACCTTCGCGGCCACGGGGCGTCCGGTTCCCCGAACGAATCGTACTCGATGGAGTCGATGGCCGGGGATATCGGCAAACTGATTGACGGGCTCGGACTGGGCGAGAACAAACCCGTCGTGCTGGGACATTCGCTCGGCGGCTATGTGACGCTGGCGCTGGCCGAGAAACAGGCGGACCGGCTGCGCGCGTTCGGCCTTGTGCATTCGACGGCCTACCCGGACGACGAGAAGGGCAGAGCCGGTCGCGAGAAGGCGAAGCAAACGATCCAGGAGCAAGGCTTGCCGGCGTTCCTGGACGGCCTGATCCCGAAGCTTTTCGCCCCGGCTCATTTGCAATCGATGCCGGAAGCCGTGCGTAAAGCGAGAGAGATCGGCCTCGGAACAAGCCCGGAAGGAGCGATGCGCACCCTCGAAGCGATGCGGGACAGGCCCGACCGCAACGCGGTGCTGTGGGAGACGAGGCTGCCGGTGCTGCTTGTCGCCGGAGCGTCGGATCAGGTCATTCCCGAGGAGCGCACGTTTTCCGTCAGCGGTGAGACGATATCGCAGCAGCGAATTGAAGCAGCGGGGCATATGAGCATGATGGAAACCCCGGGCATTTTGGCGCAAATCATAAAGAATTTCATAAGCGGACTATAAAGTAAGCAAGCATTGGAAGCGGAGCGGGCCTGAAGGGGGCTCGCTCTTTTTTATCGCAGACGAGAAGCAGGTAGACACGGGAGATAAAGTGCCTGTTTTTCGCGGCAGGGTGCAATCGTCGTTGACGATCCAAACGAGGCAGGAGTAAACTAAAATTATCAAAAAAAGTGAGTGATCACTCATTATTATTGCGATCTGAAAGCGGAGGCGATACGGATGACGCATCGGATGATCGAAACGGATGTTTGTGTAGCCGGGGGAGGGCCGGCCGGCCTGTTTGTCGGTCTGCTGCTCGCCAAAGCCGGCGTTCGGGTAACGGTTCTCGAGAGCCACGATAACTTTGACCGCGAATACCGGGGTGAAGTGCTGCAGCCTCGTTTTTTGCAGCTGCTCCAACAGCTGAATCTGCGCGACTACATCGAATCGTTCCCGGGGGCGAAGGTACGCCAA